>SBEK01000183.1 GCA_009668925.1 Deltaproteobacteria bacterium | reverse complement strand
TTCCTGTGATCATGGAGCTGTCGATCTCAAGAAAGAGATTATCAGCTTTTTCCAGAAGAAAAATTATGAAGTCAAGGTGATGGGAGCCGGAAGCGCCGATTCAGTGGATTACCCCGACGTCACGGTTGCCGCCTGCAACGAGTTCAAAAAAGGGGGATACGAATTCGGCGTTCTGCTTTGCGGAACGGGCATCGGCGTCACCATGGCGGCCAATAAGATGAAGGGAATCCGCTGCGCGCTGATCTCCGATCTTTTTACGGCGGAAATGGCCAAGGCGCACAATGATGCCAACTTCATCGCCTTCGGCGGCCGAATCCAATATGCCGTACCGGTGACCGCAATGATCGAGAAATTCATGTCCACAACATTTGCCGGCGATCGTCATCAACGGCGCATTGACAAGATCATGGCTATTGAAGATCAGTGCTGAGGGCTGTCTGCCGGATCGTCCGGTGCCCGGTCAAATAGTCCATACCGACTGCAAAATGACTCCTCGCCGTTGCTTTACGAACCTGGTTATTGTGGCGGCCTTGAAATAATCCTGATTTTTATCTATACCCCTGGCCATGCGACGCATCCTGCACATCGATATGGACGCTTTTTTTGCGGCCGTCGAAGAAAAGCGAAATCCGGGACTGAAGGGAAAGCCGGTGGTCATCGGCGGCACGGGCGATCCGTCAAAAAGAGGAGTGGTCTCGACCGCGAATTACGAAGCCCGCAAATTCGGCATCCATTCCGCCCAGCCGCTGAAGACCGCTCACAAGCTCTGTCCCCGGGCGATTTTTCTCCCAGTGGATTATGAAGCCTACGTCGCCGCTTCCCGTTCCTTTAAAAGTGTTCTCCTGAGTGTCGCGGCGACGATGGAGGACATCGGAATCGACGAGGCTTATCTGGACATCACGGACCACCCGGATGACAACGAGACTATCGTTCAAAAAATCAAGAGCGGCATTCGAGAAAAGACGGGATTGACCTGTTCCATCGGCATCGCCCCGAATAAGCTCCTGGCCAAGATTGCCTCCGATATGCAAAAACCCGACGGGCTGACCGTTTTCACCGGCCAGGACATCGTGCAAAAGCTCTGGCCGCTCGCCATTCGAAAATTATACGGTATCGGTCCCAAGACGGAAGAGCACCTGAAGGCGATGAAAATTGAAACCATCGGGCAACTGGCCGCTCTTCCCTCTCAAGACCTGATTCAGGAGTTCGGTGTGTCTTACGGCCAATACCTGTACGAAGCGGCGCGGGGCATCGATGAAAGCCCGCTTGTCACCCACTGGGAGCCAAAATCCGTGAGCCGGGAAACAACCTTTCAGAGAGATGTCCGGGATTGGCAGATCATTGCCCGGACGATTGCCGCACTTTCCAAAGAGGTGGTTTCGGATATGACCCAAAGCGGTTATGCGGCAAGGACGGTGACCCTGAAGATCAGGTTTGACGATTTTCATACCGTGACCAGGGCGTGCTCTCTGGAATCCGCGACGGCCTCTGAAGAGTCGATCCGGAAAACGGCATTCGCCTGTCTGAAGCGCGTGGAACTGAACCGGCGGGTAAGGCTGATCGGCGTCAGGGCCAGCAATTTGGAAAAACTTGAATGATCACGGGCAGAGATGATGTTCGTCAGGCAGGCAGACGCCGCCCGCTTCAAATTCACGAATAACCATAACCAAAATACTCGCCAAGCAGGAAAGCCTATTTGCCGCCCCCGGGCGCAGTATTTGCCGGGCTGAAATCATTGTCTTTCATACCTTTGTCCTGGGGCAGAATAATTTGCAGCAAAATGGTATCCCCATTCTCCCATTGGTGCACCCGGTAATCGAACAACATTTCGTAGTAGCCGCGAATCCTCCCCGTACTGTCCCTGATGACAAATTTACCCATATTATCTCTGTTCATTTGTGCATATCTGTCCAGTTGGGGAAGGACTTTTACAAATTCCTCGCGTGCAAAATCGGTTTTCACATTTCCGCCTGGCTCAACATAGACATAACCGGCAGCCGGCTCCAGCGGCACCCGGTCGGGCGTATACAGGATAATAATGTCCTCGTAAGGTTTGTCCGGAATGCTTCCAATCGGTTCATTTTTAAGGATCTTACCGGAGAAAACACATCCGTTAAGAAAGACCGCGATCAGAATCCCGGCCGAAGCCGCCGCGATATTGCCTGGTAATGTAATCTTCATGTCCGCCACTCCTCCTGGGATTATGGTAATGACGGCCAGGGCATAGTCAAGGATGACTTGCCGAAACGAGCGATGACGGATAAGACGTTAATACTGGGCAGGGAAAGCCCGCGGGGACAAATAATTGAAGCTCTCCGAAGCAAGTTTTCGAGAATCTCCGCTTCCCCGGGGAAGAAATTTTAAACATAATCCGCTCTTACCGGGCAGCAAGCTGCGGAATACCCGCTTACGAAATCACCCGCCGGCGCCCGGACGCGTCTCCGGCTAACCGCTTCGGTTCACAGGGCCAGCCGCAGTTTGTTTTTGCCTTCTTCCCGGGAATGCGCTTTCGTCTTCACCAGATTGTTGACGATCACCAGGGGAAGATCGTCCGCGGCTTCATCGGCAAAAGGATCATAGGGCTCGCCCGCATACACCAGGGTGAGGTCGATCGCATCGTGTTCCTCCGAGTAGCCGACGGTTACGCTCATGTCAACGGATTCGCCGCTCCACGGGAGCAGTTTGTTCATGATCAGCTCCTCCAGGACCAGCTGGATATTGAAAATCTGTTTTTCAGGCAGGAATTGTTTGCGGCAGAAAAGCTCAATGCCGGCATTGAGGCTGTAGAGGTCAAACGCTCTGGACCGGATGTCAAATGCAAATGTTCTGATCCGGTGGATAAACGCGCGCGTCTTGTCTTTCAGCGGATGCTCAAAAATCTGCCGGGGCGTCCCCTCTTCAAAGATAATCCCTTCATCCATATACAAAACACGCGTGGAAACATCCCGGGCAAACTTCATTTCATGCGTGACGATCATCATCGTCATGCCGTCCAGAGCCAGTTTGCGGATGACCGCCAGCACTTCACTGATCATGGTCGGATCGAGCGCCGAGGTCGGTTCGTCGAAGAGCACGATCTCCGGTTTCATGGCCAGGGTCCTGGCAATGGCCACCCTCTGCTTCTGGCCGCCCGACAGCTCATCGGGATACGCATACGCCTTTTCGGCCAGCCCGACCATCGTCAACAGCTTCATGGCTTCGTCAAATGCTTCCTTGCGGCTCATCTTTAAAAGATTGACCGGCCCGAGCATGATGTTTTCAATCACCATGAAATGCGAAAACAAATTAAAGGACTGAAAAACCATCCCCATCCGCCGGCGCAGTTTGTAGACATCGGTCTCACGATCCAGGAGATTAATTCCGTCAATGATGATTTCTCCTCCGCTGGGCGTCTCCAGCAGGTTCATACAGCGCAGCAGAGTGCTTTTGCCGCTTCCGGACGGCCCGATGATCGAGATGACCTCACCTTTTTTGATTTCAAGATTCACATCCGCGAGGACCACCAGGTCGCCGAAGTGCTTGGATAAATGCTGCACGCTGATCATATCTTCACACCCCTTTCACGACGCGCTTGCGCTGCTTGGGATCGACCCGCATTTCGATGAGCGACAAGAGATAAGCCAGCGCATACGCAATAACAAAATAAATCAGCGCCGTCGCGATGAGCGGGAAAAAGGCCTCATACGTCCGGCTGCGAATGATGTCGCTCATCTTCGTCAAATCCTGAATGGCAATATACCCCACCACCGACGTCATCTTGAGCATCGAAATAAACTCGCCCTTGAACACCGGCAGAACATGCCGCGCCGCCTGTGGAAAGGTGATCTTTGTGAACACCTGCACCCGGTTGAATCCGATGGCGTAGGCGGCTTCATGCTGCCCCTTATCCACCGCGTCAATGCCGGTCCGCATCATCTCCGATACATACGCGGCAAAGTTGATGGAAAAGCCGATCACCGCCACAAGAATCGCGTTGATATCCCAGCTTCCGAAAATGACATAGTAAAGGATCATTAACAGGACGACAATCGGCGTGCCCTGAATCGCCCGGATAAACGCCTTCGCCGGCATGTTCGCCCAGCGCGTCTTTGACCGGCGCAGCACACAGACGCCGAACCCCAGGAGCGTACCGAAAATCCCCGACAAAACGGAAATCATCACCGTCACCCACAGCCCCTGCAGCACCAGCTTGTAGCGGTCTTCCACGACAAACGTCCTCTGAAAGCTCTGCACGAGGCCCGGCCAAATCGCCGAGCCATCCCCAGCCCCCGGACCGGCGTCCGCCTTGGCGACCATCACGGCCACACCGCCCTGATAATCGGGAATGCTGAATAAAACCGACTTGGCCCGCTCCCCGGTGACAATGATTCCTCCGGCGCCCATATCGCTTTTTCCCGACACCAGAGACGGAATGATCGCAGCAAAGTCCATATCCATGATTTCCAGACCGCGGCCGAGTCTTTGAGCGATCATCATGGCGATCTCGATATCGTAGCCCACCATCCGGCCGTCTTTGACGTAGGCGAACGGCGCCAGATTGCCGTTTGTCGCCAGGCGGATGATGCCATTTTTGTTTTCGAGTTTCAGATCCGGAAGAACTTTGGCTGCGTCATTCGTGCCGAACCATTTTTCCTCCAGTTTCTTGATGGTTCCATCGTTCTTCATTTCCGTAAGCGCTGCGTCGACCTGCCGATGAAGATTCGTCTGATTTTTCGCAAACGCAAAAGCATAGCCGTCCGCTGTCAGGAGCTTCTTCAAAGTGGTCACGCCGGTCGAATGGTTGACGATGTCTCGCGCAATCGGTTCATCAACCAGAAAGCCCGCAATCTTCCCCGTTTTGAGTGCCTCGGTCTGATCGGAAAAATTATTGAAATACTCGGGCAGCGCCCGGGGGTTGTGACGGCCGAGCACACCATCATAGGTGGAACCGGTCAGGACGCCAACCTTCCTGCCGGATAGTTCGGCAACGTTCTGAATATTGATCACGGCCCTGGCCGGCGAACTCAAGCGAATCATCACGGCGATTCCGCCTTGGTAATTGGGTCTGGTAAATAAGACCGATTTGGCGCGCTCATCGGTGACCGTGATGCCGCAGGCCGCCAGATCGCTTTTCCCCGATATCAGAGAAGGAATGATGGCCGCGATATCCATGTCGATGATCTCGAGCTGATAGCCGAGTCGGGCACAAATGATCCTGGCGATCTCGATATCGTATCCCACGATCTTGCCGTCCTTGAGATAGGCGAACGGCGCCATGCCGCTGTTCGTGGCCAGGCGAATGGTTCCCTTTTTGCCCTCAAGCCTGATGTCCGGAAGCACTTTTGCCTTTTCGTCTGTACCGAACCAACGGGCATCGATTTTCTTTAGTGCTCCGTCTTCCGTCATTTCCTTAAGTACGGCATTCATCTCTTTTTGGAGCCGGCTGCGGCTCTTGGCAAGCGCAAATGCGTAACCGTCCGACGTCAGCAATTCCTTCAATAGGGTTACGCCGCCGGTACGGTTCATAATATCCCGCGCCATGGGCTCATCAATCAGAAAGGCCGCGATCTTTCCGGCCTTGAGCGCCTCCGCCTGATCGGGAAAGTTGTTGAAATACTCGGGCACCGCGAGCGGATTTTTACTTTTCAGCACGCTGTCGTAAGCGGAACCGGTAACGATGCCGACTTTTTTGCCCGCAAGATCGGAAAGCGCCGCAATGGGGCTTTGGGCTCCGGCGGCCAAATCCGCCGCGACGACGACAATCGTACCGCCTTTATAATAAGGAATGCTGAACAACACCGATTTGGCGCGCTCCGGTGTAATGGTGATAAAATCGCCCGCCATATCGCTTTTGCCGGAAACCAGCGACGGGATAATGGCCGAAAAATCCATATCCATAATTTCCAGCTTTTTCCCGAGTCGCGCAGCAACCATCAGCGCCACTTCGATATCATACCCGACGAGCTTCCCGTTCTTGACATAGACAAACGGTGCGCTGTCGCTGTTCGTGGCAAACCGGATGATTCCGTTTTTGCCGTCGCGATTGAAATCCGGAAGCACCTTGGCCGCGTCATTTCCGCCAAACCATTTGTCTTCCAGTTTCTGAAATGTTCCGTCGCTTTTCAGCTGCTCGAGTATGGCATTAACCTGTTTGTGCAATGCCGGCTGGCTTTTGGAAAAGGCAAAAGCGTACTCATTGGAAGCAAGCCATTTTTTGAGGTAGGTTACGCCCGGCGTCTCCCGGACCACCCCCATCGCCAACACTTCGTCGGCCAGGAAGCCGGCGATCTTTCCCGATTTGACGGCCTCGATCTGATCGGTAAATGTTGTGAAATACATGGGAATAGCATCGGGTATGGAGCGCTTCAGGACATCTTCATACGTCGTGCCTGTCTGAACGCCCACTTTTTTCCCGGCCAGCTCAGCAATATCCGTAATCGCTTTTGTCGTCTTCGGGGCCAGCCGGTCCTTGCGGACAAGAAACGAGACTTCCGAGTCCACATAGGTATCGGAAAAAAGCATCACCTTGCTGCGTTCGGGAGTTGCGTTCAGATTGGCGATGAGCAGGTCGATCTTTCCGGACGTCGCCGCGGCGATAATGGCCGGGAACTCGATGATGGAGAACGTGAACTTCGCATTGAGGAAGAAGGCCAGCCGCTTGGCAAACTCGATGTCGAAACCCGTCAACTGCCGGTTAACGTAAAAGCTCATCGGTTCGTTGCGGCCGTCGGTCCCGATTCGGAGCGTCATCGTGGGATGAGAGGGTTCCGGCAGATCAGGCATGGTCAGGTTCTTCCCCAGAAGCCACCGGTCATACATGTCCCGATAGGTTCCGTCCGCCTTGTACTTTTTGATGAATTCGTTGACCTTCTTAATCAGGGCCTCCCGTCCGAAGGCAGTCCCCACGACAATGAACTCATCGCCGACCTTTTCGTCCATCAGGGCCAGGTCGGCGTTGTGGACGGCCACATACTGCATGGCGTGCCGGTCAAAGGCAAAAGCATCGATCTTCCCGTATTTGACGCTCAGATATCCGTCGGGAAGGGATTGATGGTATTCTATTTTGGCAAGGGGGAAGTTGTTCTCCACCGCCGTCATGGCGGCCGTGCCCTGCGGCACGCCGATGGTAAAATCAGGGGAATTGAGATCGGACGGAGCAGACAGGATGCGACGGCCGTTCTGATCTCCGGAGCATCCGAGCAGGATCAAAAGGGCAAAGAATGCTATCAGAGCCAGACTCTTCCTGCTTTTTTCTGCCCAAGACCCTCTCACGCGATATGCCCCTTTAGGTCGATCCGCAGTCCAATTCGAACGCGCGCCGCACTATGCCAAAATGCCTTCATCTTTGCAACGCAATATTTGCATCGGGGAACAAACGCTGAAGCAAAAGAACTGAATTTTTTATCAGGAAAAAGAATGCCTTATTTTGAAGGGTGGCCATTGAACCGGGGCATCCCTTTGCTCAATGTCCTCGACTGTGGCTCGGCTACCAGTTCTAAATCAAAGATGATATCGCGGCGGCTAGGAGGCGGCGACGAGGCGTATCTTGTATACGTTGAGGAAGGCGACGACAACGCCAACAAAGATAGCGCTTTGATTTAGGACTGGTATAAGGCTCATGACGCGAGAGCCATTAACTCGCCTACGGCTCAAACAGTTTGGCTGTCCCATGCTCAATACCGCCTCGCGCCACAACGTCTCGGCCATCATTCGCTCACGGCATACCCCGGTTCAACGGCAATATTTTTTTAGCCTCATCGGTGTTATGGCACGTTTGATTAACATGGTCGCCTGATACTACCCGGTCATCGGCGGTTATATTAGCTGATGATTACAATTTGAATCTCGGTATCCGTAATCGCCGATGAATCAAGCAACGCCCTCAACCATGACGGAATGATGA
>SBEK01000182.1:2862-7887 GCA_009668925.1 Deltaproteobacteria bacterium | reverse complement strand
CCGTTCACTTTTGACGTTTCACCATTCACCATTCACATTTTTCCATTTTACCCTTCACGGTTCTTTAACGTTGAACATCGAACATTGAACTTAGAACATGTTTTTACATTTCACCATTCACCATTCACCATTCACTATTCACGTCTCTCCATTTCACCCTTCACGGTTTTTTAACCTTGAACATTGAACATAGAACCTAGAACATTTTTCTATCCTAAAACAACTTGATCGTCACGCCGGCCACAACGGCGATGTTCATCAGAATCTGCGTGATGTCCTTGATTTCCCTCAGCCAGGCGATGCGCTCCGGTTTCTCGGGAACAACGATCGTGTCCCCCGGTTCGATCTGCCGGACTTCTCCGCCGTACGCCGTCAACTCCCGCTGCGCAGGGGAAGAATTCCAGCCCAGAAAACCCCTGGCGACTTTCCGCGCGCTGCCGTCGACTTTGAGAACATAGACGTTGCCCTTGTCCGCGTAATACGAATAGCCGCCGGTGGCGTCGATGTAATCCTGGTAGCTCAGTTTGTCGGAATACAAATGGCTGCTCTGTGTCATCACGGAGCCGATCACGGTTACCACGCTGTTCTTTTCGGGGATGACCAGAGAGTCGTCGTCTTCCAGCTCGAAATCAAATTCCGTGCCTTTCATTGCTTTTAATTCCGTCAGATAAATGGTCATACGTCCCGTGGCCCGCACCTTCCTGAGAGTATCGATAAATCGGTGTCGCTGTTCGAGCTCCACTTTTTTGGCGGCGATTTCCTCCGGCGATACGCTGCTGGAAATCTGCACCGCCCCTCCCGACAGCAAATCCTTTTCCATTCTGTCGATCATATCTTCGAGGCCCTTTTGCTGCAGCTCCCTGACCCGCGCCCGCGTAAAATAAGCGCCGCGCAAATAGGCATTGGGCAGATAGCCTCCGGCGCGCTCGATCAACTCGGAGAGTTTCTGGCCTTTCTTAAACGGATACCTGCCGGCAAACGTAATCTGACCGGATAAGTTCACGAATCGGACTGCCTGATAATCCGCAATCTGCTTAATGAGCAGCCGGTCATTGACTGCCAGAGTCAGGTTGTGGGCCGGATCATCGGCCAGCGCTTTGCGCAGATCGATATTTTTGTGGGTCAGCCGCCCCATTTTCCCTTCCACAATTTCCATGGAGGTAATTTCCGCATCATCCAGATAGGCCGACTCCAGGACATTTCCCGCCTTAAAAACAAGGTCGCGCACGGTCATCTTTTCCGTATATTGATAGGTGCCGGGATTGGTCACGTCCCCGGAAATGAAGACGCTGCTGCGGGGATTGGTCTCCCAGACGGAATGGATGATGATCTGATCCCTGTCCTGCAGGAGCACATTGCTCCGCGGGTCATCCGCCATTGCCGCGCCGACATTGAAGTATATCGTTTTGTATTCATTCTTGGCATGCTGCCGGATGATTTCTCCGTTTTCCAGGCTGGCGTTGCTCGTCAATCCGCCCGCATTTAAGATGGCGTCTTTGACTTTCATGTTGCCCAAGAGTTCCATGCGGCGCGTGACCTGCATTTGGGCTTCAAGTTTCTTTAATCTGGCCGTCAGGTCCTTTCTGTCCGTCTTTTCCAATTCGGTCTGCAGGTAGCGCATTGCCCCTGGCGTGGGCCTTTTTTCCGCCACGACCTCATGTTCAATCTCTTCGATCCGCGCGGTGTAGATATAAAAATGGACATCTTTGTTCAGTTCTTCTTTGATAGATTTGAGCTCGGCCAGGATCTTCTTGTCGCGGTCTTCATCCTGAATATCCATCTTCGCATTGGAGGCGCTGCTGTCGGCCGTAGAACCGCCCCGCACCTCGCCTTGCACCGTCACAAAAGGATGATCCACAAACAGGTGCTTATTGAAGATGAAGACCTGATCCTTGGGCGTTAATTCAAAATTCTGCGACAAATCGTTTTGCAGAAGGATTCTTCCCAGGTTAAACGGAAGCAAAACGACGGAGTTGTCGGGTGGCGACTGCCTCTTGATGAGGGCGTATCCAAAGTACGTTTCTTTCTGGAGATCCTGCGGCGTTTTGATCAGATCCGTGATGCGCATGCCCGGTTTAAAGGCGTATTTGCCCGGCCGTTTGACGTTGCCGTTCAGATAAACGGAGTTTTCATCCGTATCGACAATCGAAAACACCTTGACCAGATCTGCATCCTGGATGACAAAATCGCGCACCAGCCCCAGCGTCTTGTCGTTGATGTCGATGACCACCTGTTTTTCATTCTTAATGATCCGCTCCACCTGCATCTGCTGCGTGTAGCCGCTGGGAATGATGCCGCCCGCCATCTCGATCACATGCTGCAGATCGAATTTATCCTTGAGCTCATAAATGGCGGGGCGCTTCACATTGCCGGCAATGCCGACCAGGGGGCCCGTTGTCGGCACAAAAATCACATCGCCCGCCTGCAGGGTGACGTCCCGCGACTTGTCGCCTTTTAAAAAGAAATCGTAGAGGTCGAAATACGTGATGACCTTATTCTTGCGGCGCACTTCGATATGGCGCATCGATCCGATGCTCGACGGACCGCCGGCTGCCATCAAGGCATCCGTGATGGTGGCGAGCGCGCCGATGGTATAAGCGCCGGCTTTCTTCACATCGCCCAGAACAAAAATCGGGATGGACCGCGCCGAGCCGATGGTCACATCGATATTGGTTCCCACGATCTGTTCGGCTTTGGAGATGACATGCTTTGACATTTGCTCGTAGGTCATGCCGGCCACATAGACGGGACCGATCTGCGGAATGGTGATCTTTCCCTCGCGGTCCACCGTCAGCGAATGCTGTGCATTAATCCGGCCCCACAAAAGGATATTGACCTGATCGCCGGAGCCGATGATGTAATTGAGAGGAACGGGAATGTCCTTTCTCTCGACGGAAACGGCTGTTGACTCCTGAAAAAATTGGTAGCCGAACGGCTTCAGATCGAGCGAAATGTCCTGATACTTGCCGGTCGCCCGGGTGCGTGAAAAAAGTGAAACCTCTTCCACAGTCTGGGCCGGCGGTTTTTCTGCCGCCCTGATTACGACCTCTTTCTGGACGGCTTCTTTCTCTTTCGTTTTATTGTCCGGGGCCGCCTCGGCCTTTTCGAGAATTTCTTTTCCTTTCTGGATGTCGGCCGGCGTCAGGTTGATCCCCGCCTTCTGAAGCTCCATCTGGATCGCCTGCTGATTCTGCGGTGAGAGCTGCTTTATGGACGAGGCAGGTTCCTGACCAGCGGCGGTTGCTGCATGGAGAAAGACGGTCGCACAAAAGACGAAGAGGAGAAGTATTTTCGGAATGGTTCTATTTTTCATTTTGTCCTCCGACGGGGCTGGCTTTGGTTTTTCTTAAGCGCTCTCTGATCAAAACAACACAGGCGCCGGCAAACAGCGCAATAAAGAAGGTCACCGCGACCATCGCCGCCCTTTTGGGTTTGCTTTTCCTATCCGGCGCCATGGGCGGGTCGAGAACTTTGAAGGCAAAGCCTTCTTTCACTTCCGCCATCATGATGATTTCGATTTTTTCCGCGATCAGGCTGTAAATCTTTTGCTGCATGAGGCTGTCGGTGGTTTCCTGCAGTTGCTTTTCGAGATAGGCCTTGTTGACCAGAGCAATGCGCTTGGCTTCCGAACTCATGTGGTTGTTTAAAGTCGTGATGCAGTAGCCGGCGATTGCCGCGGCCGTGTCAGGATCGGGAAAGTCGACCGCTATCGTAATGATGTCGTCCTTCGGATCATAGTCGACCGTGATAATCTTCGTAAGCGCCCGGATGCCGTCCTGAATATCCGGGATGCCCGCGTCCCGACCGGCTGCGCCCGGCCGCGCCGGCCGCAGCTTGCTCATTAAAAATGAAAGACCAAAGGCCGGCTTCTTCCAGGCCTTTTTTTCACTGTCCCAATCATCGGGAAACAAAATGGGCAGAAGCTGGTAGTTTTGGATCATTTCCTTTTTTAAGATATTGGATTCCAGGAGGCTGACGATTTCCGAAGAGGATGTTTGTGACGGCGTGGCAATGCCCGCCAAGCTGGCAATGCCGCTGTATTGCAGCGCGAGCGCGGAGAATTTGCCCGGCATTTGATTTTGCGAGGCCGGTTTGAGAACCGCCCGGGCCGTGTAGATATTGGTTAAGAAGAGGGAGATGACGGCGACGGCCAATGTACAGGCGAGGACAATCCAGATGATGAGTTTTTTGTCTGCCCAGATCACTTTCCATATCTTCAGGAAATCAACTTCCTCTTCGTCTTCATAAGGATCGCAAAGTGAATTATCTTGTTGCATCCGGTCAGTCATGTCAGCCTTTCTTGAAGCTCATGATATCGTTGTCGTTGCTGTCGTTGCGAGCCGCCCTTCGGCCGGCGAATTCATAGTTGTCATTGCATTGCTGTCATTGCGAAGCGCCTCTCAGGCGCTGCCTGCCCCGGCGAAGGCCGGGGTGGCAATCCGGTCCCTTTTGTCATTGCGAGCGGACCCTTGGTCCGCGTGGCAATCCCGTGCATCCGGCTCCTCTCAGCTTGCCACGGCTCCTCGGCGTCGCCCCGCAAAAATGACGGTGGTGGATTGCCACCACCCCTTTGGGTGGCGCGGCGGCTCCTCAGCGTCGCCGCGAGCGACGATGTGACGCAGCCGCTTTTGTCATTCCCGCGAAGGCGGGAATCCAGTGTCTGCAAAGATTTCTGGATTCCGGGTCAAGCCCGGAATGACAGAAAGGCGTTTCTAACGCACTACCCTGGAACTGCTTTTTTTCTGAACTTAACCACTTAAACCTTAAAACTGGTTTTTATCGTCTGTTTGATTCTGATTTTCTTGAAGACAAAATCGCCCAACCGACCGCTGAAATCAATAATGGTAATTAGGTAGTTTAATGGTAGGTATTCTCTACTATAGACGCAGCCAGAATAAATAGGTCGGCATACTTTCCGGGAGACCGCCCCAGTCTTATTTTGTCCTTACTTGAAATCCTAAGCACCTTTTTTAAGGTGCATTTGACTTAAAATTGGTTTTTCTATCATTTTCCTTTCACTTATTA
>SBEK01000182.1:0-2655 GCA_009668925.1 Deltaproteobacteria bacterium | reverse complement strand
TTTTATTTTGAATTTTCCTTGAACTCTGAACCCTGAACTGCTATAGAAACTGCGTGTTCACAGCTTGAACACATCGCATTTTATATGAAGACACAAAAGAAGAAGACTACGGAAACAGGTGAAACACTGGGGCTTTTACGCGCGATAGATGCTAATCCGCAAATGACGCAGCGTGATCTGGCTTTGCATTTAGGTTTGAGTTTAGGCAAAATCAATTTCCTGATCAGGGCTCTGATCGAAAAGGGGTTTATCAAGGCCGACAATTTTAAGAATTCAAATCACAAAGTCGCCTACCTATACTTGCTGACGCCCAGCGGAATCGAAGAAAAAGCAAGAATAACTTACCGCTTTCTGAAAAGGAAGATGGCCGAATACGAAAAGCTGGAAGCAGAAATTTCGCAATTAAAAAGCGAAGTAAAACTTTTGGACGACGCAGCCGCCAACGGGAAAAAGAATTAACCAGGGCGGTGCGCTTCAAACGTAGAACTTAGAACATTGAACATAGAATAGAAGGGACTTTTCACCCTTCACTTTTCATCCGCATTTTTCAGCCCGCAAGAACGCGGCATGTAACCCAGACGGCGGAGCTGTATCAGCCGCAAGTCAATTCCCTTGCAAGGAGGCCCTTGGGCACAGCCTGTCCCGGTGAAGGACGGGTGCAATCCATGCCTGTCATTGCGAAGCGCCTCTCAGGCGCTGTGGCAATCTCAAGCGTAGCCAAATCCTCGGGATTGCCACGCCGATTGAGAATCGGTTCGCATTGACGATGCGGGGACTGCCACCATCCTTTAGGTATCTACTTAAAACTTAAATCTTAAAACTCTGTAGTTAATTCCTTGTTTCCCCTGAAAATATTTGTTATGGGACAGAAACACTAACCCTGAAGAGAATAAAATGAGCGGCAACATAACGAACATAATGTGTTTCAAAAGAAAAGTTTCTTACTTCGTATTGGCCGGCTTTCTGATCATAGCGGTATTGCTGTCGGCCGGCTGCGCCAGGAATCGGGATCTGGTTGCCGGTACCGTAAAAGACATCAAGGGCAATGGAACAGAGACGGACTTAAAGAAGCCCGACCCGCAGCAATCCTACAATCCCAAAGCAAAGAGCTCCGTCGTTGAAATGGAAAGCGTCACCATCCCGCCGCCCAAGGAGCCGCCGCCGCCTGCCGATTACATCGTCGGACCCAACGATACGCTGATGGTCACCGTAGCCGGGCATCCCGAGTTTTCTACCGGATTATTCAATTCCGCGACTGCGAACACAGCAAATGTTTTCGGCACGCAGCGTGGCTGCCGTGTGGACGGGAGCGGCTATATTCAAATTCCCACACTGGGACTGGTCCGCGTGGCCGGCCTTTCGCTGCCGCAGATCCGCAGCCACATCCAGGGCCTGCTCGTGAAGTATTTGCAGGAGCCTTCCGTGGTCGTGGAGGTAACCCAATATAACAGCCAGCCTCTGTATATTCTCGGGCAGTTTAAGAACACCGGCGTTTTCTATATGGACCGCCCCTTTAATGTTCTTCAAGGCATGGCCATGGGCGGCGGATACGATCTGGCCTCAGCCAATCCAAAATCCGCCCGGATCATCCGGGACAAAAAAGTATTGCCCGTGGATGTTTACGAACTGCTGATGCGGGCCGATCAGACCCAGAATATCTGGCTCAAACCGGGCGACACCATCTTTATGCCCGACAATAAGAACCAGGTTGTCTTTGTTTTCGGTGCGGGCAAGACCGGCATGTCGATCCCGCTGCCGCCGACAGGCCTTAACCTTTTGCAGGCCATTGCCATGGCCGGGTTTCAGGAAGTCGGCTACCACGCCCGGCGCGTCTTCCTTATCCGTTCTCTTTCGACGACAAAGGGTCAGCTGATGGTGGTTGATGTGGATATGATCGTGCGGGGAGACGCCCTGCCCGTGGAGCTTTGCGAAGGCGATGTCATTTACATCCCCAAGAGCGCCATGACCAGCTGGAATGAAGCCGTAAGCGAACTCCTGCCCACACTGCAAGCCTTCGGCGCGATTTTATCGCCCTTCGTCCAAGCCAAATACCTCTTCAGAGATTAAAGGTGTTTATGCTTCACGTTTCACTTTTCAACTTTCACGGTTGTTAACATAGAACTTTGAACGTAGAACGTAGAACTTAGAACTTTTTTTTGAAGGTACCCATGACCCCCAACATCCCATCATCCCCAACAACCCGCGCCCCGGAAGAAGAAATCGATCTCTTTCATTATGTCTCTGTCATCCTGCGGCGCCGGAAAATCTTTGCCCTGGCCTTTTGCGTCGTCTTCATCGGAGTTGTCCTCTACACCTTTCTCATGAAGCCGGTTTATGAGGCTTCCGCTCTTCTTCACGTCAAAGACGATAAAGGCAAGGTTGGATTACTGAACGAACTAACCCTCAACGCGACCAACCCCGTCAACGCGGAAATCGAAATAGTGAAATCCCGCACCAATGCCGAGCAGGTAGTGAAGCAGCTCCATCTCAACTGGCAGGTTTCCAAAAAGTCTAACGGTTCGACCTTTAAAATCCTTGAATTCACCTCCAATGCGAAAGAACCGGTTTACCGGGTCAAGTTTACCGGAAGCGATACATTCGACGTAAGGGATGACAACGGAGATTTGGTTGGCCAGGGGAAATCCGGGGTTCTTC
>SBEK01000181.1 GCA_009668925.1 Deltaproteobacteria bacterium | reverse complement strand
AGCATGCCCGGAGATACTTCTTCCCCGCCATTTTAATGCCGATAATAAATAAGATGGTGGAAATTGTATAAATCAGAGGCCCGCCCACAACGCCGACCAGAGGTTCCTTCATCCAGACCGCAATCACTCCCAGGGCAATGACCGCCGGCAGACCGATGACGTAGCTGAATGCAATCAGGCCCAGCCCGATGATGACGTGCGGTTCCGGTTTTTCCTTTATGGACGACAGATCGGCGCATTCTTCAATCGCCGCCCGGCAATATTTTCTGCGCGCCAAATGAAGAGCCGCTTTTTTTATGATGTTCAAGCCTGCCTCGACCATCCCTGTTTTCAAAAAATCGGGGCGGATGATAGCCTCAATCGGGAAAGATTTCCATATCTTTTTCTGCTGCGGCCCCCCAGCGGCTACGAGACGTTACCGCTGCATCATCCCGCCCACGGAATTTTTCGACCGGTTCGGGTAGTCCGGATAAACGATATCTTTAAAAACGCCTGTCCGCGCCTGGGCGATCGTGGCGATCTGCTCATCATCAACGAAAATCCGGCCGTCGCCGATTCCGATGGACGCTCCCGATTCCTTCAGCCGGGAAAAGCGCCGGACGTCCACTTCAAACCGGACCAATTTGTTGTACGGGCGGATCTGGCCGTTAAACGATACATCGGCGCACCCCAGCGCCCGTCCCGTGCCCACCGCTCCCCGCCAGATGCAATAGTAACCCAGGAGCTGCCAGATCGCGTCCACCCCCAGGCAGCCGGGCTGCACGGGGTCTCCCGGCATATGACACTGAAAATACCAGGCATCCAGGCGGATATCCTGTTCGGCAATAATCTTCCCCCCCTTGCCGTCCGCGTCAATCAGCGTGATCCGGTCAAACATCAGAAATGGCGGCGCGGGCAGCCGGGCATCGAAATGAGCCGGCGGGTCCGTGACCAGTGTCCCGTATGCGAACGCCAGAATCTCTTCAAAATTAAAGAAGCTTCTCTTCATAAACTCCTGATAGGTCATCATGACTTGTTCTTTCCTTTCGGATCAACTCCGGCTGATTCAATTGAAATCAGACAATCACTCCTGTGCTGCCGCGCCCCCGGGGTCGGATAAATGGCCAGAATCTCAATTGTTTGAAGTCCCTACACAAGAAACGGCAATTTGTCAAAAGAAAAAACCCGGCCGGAATTTCGTGGCAGGAATGCAAAAATTCGGCTATAAGAGGGGTCCGACTAAATCACTCTCGAAAAGAGGAAAAAAATAATGAACAGAGCAGCCCTTCACCAACTGAGTTACGGATTGTACATCGTCACATCCGGCCAGGACGGCAAATTTAACGGCCAGATCGCCAATTCCATTGTCCAGGCAACCTCCAAACCCGCTACCCTGGTCATCTGCATCAACAAAGAAAATTACACGTATGAATTGATTAAGGCGAGCCGGAAATTCGTCGTGAACATCCTGTCGGAAGAGGCGCCGATGACGTTCATTGGTTTGTTCGGCTTCAAGAGCGGGCGCGACTTGGACAAACTCAAGAACGTTAAAACAAAGCCCGGCGTAACCGGTGTTCCGATCATCCTGGATTACTGCGTCGGATTCATCGAAGCAGAAGTGGAAAGCGAACTCGACTGCGGAACGCACGTGGTCCTGGTCGGCAAAGTCGCCGACGCGGATGTGATCGGGAGCGGCACGCCGCTCACGTACGCGTATTATCAAACGGTGAAAGGCGGCAAATCGCCCAAGACCGCCCCGACCTTTGACCCCGACGCCGCGACCGCCAAACCGGCTCCTAAAAAAGCGGCACGCTACGTCTGCTCCGTCTGCGGCTACGTGTACGATCCGGAAAAAGGCGACCCGGACGGCGGCATCGCCCCGGGCACCCGGTTTGAAGACATTCCCGATTCCTGGACCTGCCCTGTCTGCGGTGCGGAGAAGTCGAAATTCGAGATCGAGCAATAATAACCCAACGCAGTTTTGTTATTGCACGGGGTGCTGGTAATCTTTAGGTATGTTACGCGCCCTTTTTTGAAGGCAATAACTTAGTGTCTCCTGAAATCCCGAATTCCCGCTCTTGTTATTGTCATTCCCGCGAAGGCGGGAATCCAGTGCCTTCGTCATTGCCGACCCTCGTTCGGCGTGGCAATCCGACGCAGTCGTTGCGAGCATTCCCTCGGGACGCGTGGCAATCTCGCAGTCCAAAAGGTCTCAGTTGCACCGGGGCATCGGGCATGCGCCGGAGTTCCCGCCCGGTGCTCATTGTCCTCACGTGTGAGCGTTTTTATTTCTTCGTCCGGTGCGGGATACTGCACCAAAGGAATCCGAACGGAGTCACACATTAGTGATCATAGTGCAATGTGATCCGCTGACGGCCGTCCTTTTCGGCGGCGCCCAGCCGATCAACATCCTGTCTGATCAAACGAAGCGACAGCAACGTAAGCGAAACATCGTCATCCAGAGATCCGGGCGCCGCATAATCTGCATCGAGGTTGAGCGGCCGGCCGTCGTATTCCAGAACCAGATCGAGGTCGAATTCGTCGAAGCTGATTTCTATCCAGACCGGGGTTTCCGCAAGCGCCTCGGCTGCCAGGAGCTCCATGCATTCATTGAGCGCCCGGGCGGCCCGTTCGATTACCTCCCGGCGCGCTCCCCACAGCGCACCCTGCTTTTCCAGCAGCTCTCTGATTTCATCATAAGACGTCCGACCGGGTATCAGGGTCGTTTTTTCTTTCTTCGTAAGGCCGATCCGGAAGAGGATGGTGAGCGCGATTGCCAGAATCGTTGCAATATAGAGCGATGAGCTGAACAGAGGGCGGAGCCAGGCCGTTTCAATCTGCGCGTAAGTTTGCACCAGGGCGCTCACGCTCAATCCAAAAACCAGCGAAATGCCCAGGATGAAAATCTTGCGCTGGTCCATCATGCGCGACATCATGATCTGAAAGCCGGTAAAGATGATGAAACAGACGGCGAAAAGCGGCGTGGCGCCCATGACCGGCTGGGGCATTACGACGAAAACCTCGGCGAAGCGGGGAAAGAAAGCCAGCGCGATCAGAATTCCGCCGGCGGCAAAGGCAATGCGGCGGCTGGTCGCGCCCGTGCCCAGAGCAAGCCCGATATTGCTCGACGCCGTGGACTGGGCCATGCCGCCCAAAAGGCCACTCAGACTCACGCTGAATCCGTCCGCCAGGAGACCCTTCCTGATGTTCGTCATATCCGGACGCTTCCAATCGGCGTCATTGATTTTTTGGCAGGTCGTCAGGTTGCCGATCGTCTTGACCGAGGTACTGAGACTCGCGATGAGAAACGGCAGGACCAGCGACGCATCGAATGACCAGCCCAGCATCCGGAAATCGGGCAGAGCCAGCCACGGCTTATCGGCAATCTGCTGAATGTGGGCTGCGGGCAGAAAGCCCGCCAGATACGAAACGATGTAGCCTACCACCATCCCGATGATCACGGAGAAAAGCCTAAGCTTGCCGCGGCTCCAGATCGTGATGGCCGCCATGGTCCCCAGGGTGATGATGGAAACCGCCACGACGCCGGGATTGATCGCCGGGCTTTGTTCGGTAATCCCCAGGAAATTGCGGACGGCAACCGGAATCACGGACACGCCCACCATCGCCACGACCAGCCCCATCACCTCCGGCGTAAAGATACTGCGCAGCCGGTGGACAACGCGGGAAATCGCCATTTCGAAAAGGCCGGACAGCGCCGTCATCCCGAGGACGAGCGGAAGGCCGCCCGTCTTGGCGGCCAGAACGGCCGCGGAAAGATACGCCGGTTCGCAGACGGACGGCGCGAAATATCCTGATCCGAATCCTTTGCGGTTGAGGGCCTGAAGGATGACGGCGATGCCGCCCGCCAAAAGCGACATACTGATGAAGAAGCCGGCCGTTTCCCGCGAGCCGCCCATGGCCTGAATGACAATCATGGCAAAGATCAGCGCCGTCGTGACATGGAAGCTGTGCTGCAGGCCCAGGAGAAGACACGTCGGCCCCGGGACGGGGTCGTCCAGGCCGTAGATGAGGTTGGCGGGTTTGCGCTTCTTGTTATTGTTTTCAGATGCCGGCCGGCTCATGAGAGTCCCTTCGCCTTTTCATAGACTTTTTTAATCCCGATTTCAATGCCATCCTTCGCGAAAGCGACAACGTTTCCGGAAAGCAAAGCCCGATGTTCTTGCCTTTGCCTCTCTCCAATCGCAACTCCCGTTAAGGGACTCTTGTTCAGATTTTCCGCTTTGCATCCTGTCATCCGTTGACTCGGCCGCCGAGCGCATTCAGATGAGAGAGCAAAATGAATTTTGGCGTCCATTCGGATTTGAATGATAAACGCGCCGAAATGCTAAAACCGGTTGAGCGGCCTTTTTCTACCCCCAGAAGCCCGGCCAGACCTCCTTGACCATCTTCATGGATTCTTTGATATTCTTGATGCTGTCGGCGGAAAGACGATTGATGTTCTCTTTTCTTATTTTCCTGATGCTCTTCCCCAGCTCACCGATTAACTCCGAGCCGGTTGTCCAGGCGGTCTTATGAATCATGTCGTAGAGTAGATCTGATTCTGCAAGCAAGCCGTCATCGCGAAGAGTGACGATAAGCCTTTCAAAAGGTTCATAGGACATGGTTACAATCATATCGTTGTGTCCTTATTTTTCCGGTGCATCATGATGCTGTAATCCATCGACAGTACTTCTTCGTCTCTCTGGTTCATGACCTTGTAATGTAAGGTGATGACAGCCCGATCCGGTTGGGAAGTCTCCTTTTTTGAAATGACCTCGACATTGACATAAATCGTATCGCCCGGTTTCACAGGGCGGGGCAGCCGCATCTTGTCCACGCCGAGCAGGCCGATGATGGAATCCTCGTACCAGTTGGTCAGTCCGACCAATCCCACGGCCAGACAATAGGTGAGCGGACCATGAACGATCCGGCCGCCGAAAATCGTTTTCTTCGCGTATTCCTCATCCATGTGCAGCGGCAAAAAGTCGCCGGTGAGACAAGCAAAGTTGACCATGTGCGACTCGGTAACGGTTAATCCATTCGTCATTAACTTATCCCCTACTCTGAAATCATCCCAATATTTCTTTCTCATTTCCGAAACCTCATAAATTTAAAATATTGCTTTTTTCAACTGCTTTAGGGCTGAACTCTTGTCCGGCAGATGCGCTTGTCACGATTTTTTATTTTTCCCCGGCAAGCCGTCCTTGTGAACATTTCTCGCCAGATCTCTTCTTGCTTTTTCCTGATCTCTGCATTCCCGGCACTGAACCGCTTGAGAATTGATATTGCCCTTGGCAACCTCATACCACCATTTTTGCTGCTCCGCTGTCCATACTTCTTCCTTGCCGCATGTTCGGCATAAAAGAACTTTATCAACATAAAATTGCGGCAGAGCGTCATAGGTATTATTGTGGCGGAGTTCATGCTGATCGGCGGGCACGGAACCCGGAGGCGGCACAATACTTGTGTCCCGGGTATCAATCCCTGATAATAATTTTGCCCGTCTCAGAGAACTATCTTTTAGACGCCGGTCTTTTGTTTTTGAGCTAGTCATATTTCAGCATCTGCCATCGAAAAGCCGAACCGAGTGCAGCGATCGGCCGTATTGTCTATTTATTCAAAATTCTCTTTCTTGTGAAGCCGGCTGGTAAAGAACTCCAGGAGAGGTCGATTGTAGTCATCCAGCCACAAGTGGTTTTCCAAACTACGGCGCTCATTGCCGATGAGCTGAAAGGCGGGTACTTCCGGGTAGCCGTTCCGGCGCAGCAGCGCGGCGGCTTTCTCCACGCAGGACTTATCATGGACTCCGTCATACGTGTGGTGAAAAATGCGAAATGCCGGCCTTACGGCTACATCCGCACCGTCCCAGGGTTTCTCATTGGGGTAATCGGCCGAGCTGCAGGCATCGGGTTCGGTGATCGGCCTGCCGGTTTCATTGTCCAGGCCGGCGCCATGCACGGTTTTTCGTCGCGTTGTGCCTTTTTCGCAGACGCGGTGCCATCCGTAGGGGTCGCCGCTTGATATGGGCGCAAAGGCTGTTATCAAATCCCCGAATCGGGTCGCGGCTCGTAGAGTCATATAGCCTCCGGACGAAAGCCCGGTGACGAATACCTCGCTGCGGCTGCCGGACGGCCTCGCCCCGGGAATAACCATCCGGATAACGGTCTCGATGAAGGGCAAATCGAAATTCGCGCGGTTGCGCACCTCGTCGTCCCATACTTTTCCGCATGGGCGGCCTTCATTGTCTGTCACGCGATCCGACGACTCGAGCAGAAACACGGCAAAGCCATCCTGAAGAGCCATATCGGTGAATCGAACCTGCGGCCGGACGACGCGGGCATTGGCAACACAGAACTGATAATGATGGCCTCCTCCGCCGTGCAAGACGAGAATAGCGCCTTTAGCCCATGGCCCATCCGGACCTTTCCAGAGAATCCGGCGTTCCAGTCCCCCGACATCAAGAACAACCGTGTGCCAGCCCCTCCGCGAACACTGACTTTCCTGAAATGGAGCGTCCGCATACATCGGCTGCGCCTGCCCGAGCAATAGATACACGGCCAAGGTGAGACCGATCAGAAGTTTATAGAGCCTTTTTATCATGCAGTCTCCCATGAAAAGCTGAGAAGTAATAAAGGAAATGGTTTTATGATTCACTTCCGAACTTGTATTCCCGGGTCAGAGGTTTTGGGTGTAATGGGCATATGACTTTGCAACCTTTCTCTCTGGAGTAAAATGAAAAACTTCTGCCGATAAACCCCGATGCCCTTTGTAGTAAAGGGTTATGCTATTGATCCCCCAAAGTGTGGTAATCAATTCAAAATGAAGATCGGGATTCAATTTGAGAGCCTTGGCCCAATAAGCACCGACTTTTTCTTTACCTTTCAGTTTGCCTGATAACACACCCTCTATTTTTCGGATGACGGGTGATGACATTTCAAAATCATCCGTGTAGTGAGACAGAATACGATTAAGGTCGTGAGCGTTCCATGACTCAATCCAGTCCGCTGAAAAAAAATCTGCAAATGCTTTATCGATCATATGACCTCTGAAGAAAAGATCGGCCGCAGCGTATGCAGAATTTATTTTTATGCTCTCATAAAAACCAAATTCTGCGGGTTGTCTCCTTTTAATCTTGAAGAAGACAAAGAGCTATCCAGACTCAAACTCTAAACAAAAATCTGATTATGTGCCATTTATTCCATTAATATAACATTGCACCGGTATATTGCTTGCCAGAGCGGCCAGACACCTATTGCAATTTGTACAAGATGCTTTTAAGGTCTTTCCCTCCCTTATCTTCTTTACCAGGGACGGCTCCCTAATGAAAGGACGGCACATGGATATGAAGTCGGTATGCCCGTTGTTAATTGCTTCTTCCATAGATGAAACACTCCGCCAGCCTCCCACCGATAACAAGGCGGTTTTTCCAATTACAGGTCTAATCATTTTAGCGGCTTCGACGTTGTATCCCTCAAAATGGTTAAACTTACCCTCCATGCTTCTTAATGCCGGTTCAATTTGAGACCTTTTCGATTCCGGATATCTCAATAACAACTCTTTAACAGGAACGTCCCCCCGGCACATGTTGAACGAAGAGAGCAATGAAGTGCCGCAGCTAACCTCCAGGCCATCTATGCCAAGATCCGCCAGGCGCCTGGCATAATTCGCTGCCAGTGCGGGAGTTATCCCTTCTTTCGGGGTATAGTCATGGGAGTTGAGCTTAACCATCAGGATCATCCTGGGAGGCAATATCTTCTTGATGCCGATAATGATTTCCCGGAGAAATCGGAAGCAATTCTCTTCAAAACCACCCCATGAGTCCTGCCGTTTATTATAGAAGGGCGATAAAAATTCATTGATCAAATAGCCGTGCGCCGCATGAAGCTGCACCCCGTCCGCGCCGGCTTCGGCCGCCCTTGCTGCCGCTTG
>SBEK01000369.1 GCA_009668925.1 Deltaproteobacteria bacterium | reverse complement strand
AATCCCGGTGTTTGGAAAAAATCGTTCAGGATATGGTTCAGGTTGACCACTTCCGACACCGCTACGCCGCGTCTGGCAAGCACCATCATGTCCTGAAGGATCGTCACCGCGTTCTCGCTTGATTTCACAATGTTCTGTAAAAGTCTTTTGAGCGGGTTGTTCCCCCGCATCTTCATCATCATCAGCTCGGTATTGCCCACCAGGACGCCCAAAACGTTGTTCATGTCGTGGGCGACCCCGCCGGCCATAGTACCCATGGATTCCATCTTTTCAGCCCGATGCAGCCGATCCGAGAGCGCTTCACGCTCTTCTTCGGCCCGTTTCCGTTGTTCGAGATTGACAAAGACCACTTGCGCGCCCACCGGGACGTCGTCCTTTTTCAGAATGGTGGTGATCGCATCGACCCGGATACGGTTGCCGTTTTTCGTAGTAATGGGGATCTCCAATATGCGGGGAGGATCGCCTTCCAGCCGTGCGCGATATCTTTCCCGCAACAGGTTTTGCGTGCGATCATCAAATGCCCCAAGGCTGAAACCGTCCTTGCCCAGGATGCTGGCGCGTGACCACCCCATCAGCTCCTCGATCTCCTTATTGACGTACTGGACTTTTCCCGTGAGGTCGATGAAGGCGACGCCGATAGGCGCGTTTTCTATGAAATCGCGATATTTTTCTTCGCTCTCTTTCAGCTGTTTCTCAGCCTTTTCGCGCTTCGTCAGCTCGTCTACAAGATTGGTATTGAACAGTGCCAGGTCGGCCGTGCGTGTTTCAACCAGGTGTTCAAGGTCCCTGCGATAGGCCTCCAGCTCTTCTTCTTCTTTGCGCCGGTTTGTGATGTCGCGGACATTCATCACGAAGCCTTTCACAACCGGATTATACAAGAGATTGAGACCGACGCCTTCCAGGATGTGGACGGAACCATCTTTGTGCCGGATCTTGAACGCATTGGGGATCCTGATTTCCCGGGTCAAAATGGATTTGCCGAAATCCAGGAACGCCCGGGGAAGATCGCCGGCGGAAATGTAATCAAAACCGCTTTTGCCGATCAGTTCTTCCGGCTTGTACCCGAGGAAATTTTCGACGGACGGATTAACGTAAGTGATCACGGCCTTTGTGTCGACGATAATCGTGATATCCGAGGATTCCTGATTAATCGACCGGAAAAAAGCTTCGCTTTGCCGCAAATCCGCATTCTCCTGCTTTAGATCCGCAATCTCCTGTTTTAAAGCCGCGATAAGATCCGCCGGCGCGTCCGATGCGTTCTGTTGAAGGAATTTATCAATGGCCGCAAGGCAGGTCTGAGGTTTTGCCTGCAAAATAAAATGCGGGGCTTTAATTTTCTTGACGTAAAGA
>SBEK01000368.1 GCA_009668925.1 Deltaproteobacteria bacterium | reverse complement strand
GTTCGTCGCTATACGCGAGTCCAGGCGCGAGAATGCCCAGATCGCTGTCGGGGCTCTGGCGTATGATCCCTGATATTTTTAACGTGATCGAATCGGGGGAGTCATACATCTTTTCGTAATCCGTTCCAGGGACATACGTGCCAAATCCCGTTTTGATATAATAATCATCGTTTGACACAACTTTAAATTGCGTGCCGACGATGTCAGTGAATTTGACGCTTTTTTTATCCGCGGTATCGAACCCGAGGTTTCGCAAAGTTTCGTAATCTATCCTGTTCTGCGTGTCTATTACAAGGACAAGATCGGTATTGCTCTCGGGATAGCTGCCGGCCAGCAGCTCGTAGTTCTTATGAAGGTAGTTCACCGTCCCTTTATTGATTTGTACCGGGTATGATGAGAGGCCGGCTCCCCGCATGCTCGAGATAGGGCCGGAGCTGTTCGCGGAACCGGATGAAAAACGGCCGGCGGATCCCGAAGATATCTCCACCGGGATCGCCTTGCCGTCTATCCTGCGTATAAGGTTCATATTCACGAGGCGGACATATCCGATGTTGCTGCAGATCTCCGGATCGATTTTTTTCACGTAGTCGACGAATTCACCGGTCAAAACATTCTTGTGCACAAACGTATTTTTAGTAGGATCGTATAAGAACACTTCATCTGAATCGACATATTCCCTCTCTCCCATCGGAGACTGCCCTCTCGCCTCTTTCATCGCTTCATCCGTCATTTGCATCGATGTCTGCGAAATGAGGATGGGAAACTCGGCCATGGCGTCGCTCTGGAACTGGTCGATCTGGACCTGGAACCCCGTCGAAAGGCTCAGGATTATCGCGATCCCGATGATGCCGATGCTGGACGCGAACGCCGTCAGGAACGTTCGCACCTTCTTTGTCCTTATGTTGTTGTAAGAGAGATTCAGAGCGGTAAAAAAACTCATGCTGGTCTTCTTCAATTTGAATTCGTCGGCCTTCGGCCTTTCTTCATGCGGCCGCGTATCGGATATGATGACCCCGTCCTCGAACTTTATTATTCGGCCCGCGTATTTTTCAGCCAGGCCGGAGTTATGCGTAACCATGATCACAAGCCTGTCGCTTGCAATCTCTTTTATAAGGTCCAGGATCTGGATACTCGTCACCGAATCGAGCGATCCGGTCGGTTCGTCGCATAAAAGGATCTCGGGGTCGTTGACCAGCGCCCGCGCGATCGCGACCCTTTGCATCTGGCCGCCGGAAAGCTGGTTGGGATTTTTATGCAGGTGCTCTTTCAGCCCGACACGCGTCAGGACATCTATCGCCCTCCTGCGTTTCTCGGAAGGCGATACCCCGCTCAAGGACAGGCTGAGTTCCACAT
>SBEK01000180.1 GCA_009668925.1 Deltaproteobacteria bacterium | reverse complement strand
ATGCACGTATCTCCCTGAAGGACCGACCACTCACCGCTCCATCGACCGATCAGCACATGCTGTTTCTCGTTTTTGGATTCTTCAGGCCGCGGAATGGACACCACCACGCGGAAACCGCAAAAACTCAAGTGGAAGCGGGAGGGATTCTTGATCCGGCGGGCGGATCGGGCCGCATCAGCGTCGAAGGCCCACGAACCGCCCCGCAAGACGCGGAAATTCCAGTAATCGGCGCCTTGAATCACGGGCCCCTGCGGGTTTTGCTCCGGACTTGATTTGTAATAGTCGGATGCGTACCAGTCCATACACCATTCCCAGACATTGCCGCTCATATCATACAGCCCCCAGGCGTTGGGAAGCTTCGTCCCCACCCGATGGGGGCGGCTGCCCGAGTTTTTATCGTACCAGCAATAAGCTCCGTTAAAACGATCACCCCAATAATAAATGGATGTACTGCCGGCGCGGACGGCGTATTCCCATTCAGCTTCATAAGGCAGCCGCGCTTTCACTTTATTTTTTTCACCAAATTTCCTGCAGAATTCCATCGCGTCGTGCCAGCTGACGTTTTCCACCGGCAGATTGTCGCCTTTTGAACGGCTCGGATTTTCACCCGTCACATCGTGATACTGTTTCTGCGTCACCTCGTACATTCCCATGTAGAACGGGTCAAGCGTGACCCGGTGCCGGGGCTTTTCGTCGTCCCGCTGCGCGTTTTCGGGTGAACCCATCATAAAAGAGCCTCCCGGCAGTTTGATGAATTTGATGGAGCCGATCTGCTTTGTCTCCGGATGCCGCGTCTGTTCCGGTTTCTCCTGTCCACAGGTCTGCCCTGGAAGAAAAATGCCCCCCGCCAGGATGACCGCTGCTATTAAAAGATTAGCCTTTTTCATTTTTCTCCTCCTTTCATGGTGGGCGATGCATCCGGTTTTTTGCCTGATTCATTGCCGTCCCGTCTTGCCTTTGCGATGCCTGAAAATTGTATGGTTTGCCGGCGAGTCAAAGCCAGACCGACCCGGGGCTCCGCCGATCTGACGTCCTTCACGGGGCCGAGCCTCTCGGCAACCTTTCTGGCATCCCCTTGCATATCTTGCTCCGATGATCTGACCGTTTTCTGATCGAGGACCGTCGTGAAATCAGCAGGAGATGGTGCCGTGCGCTCTGATGAGAAGAAAATAGCTGGAGAATAGATCGTTCAAATACGTGAGGCGATAAGTTCCTGAAGCTGTAGTAATTTATTACCAAATCGCGGATAAATCAAGGCATCTGTGAGGCCTATTCTTAAGGAGTTAAGTATCTGAAGTTTAAATTTTTTGTCGCTGATCGCCCGGATGCTGATTCCCAGTCTTCCGGTAATGGCGGGCGCATCCCCAAGATTTTAAGGTATAACCGCTGCAGAGTGAAAGAATGTTTTCCAACCATTGAGCCTTAACTTAACAATTTAACGGTGTTCCAGTATCCACCAAAGCTTTTCCGGGTGAGGTGTCGTTATTCACTTTTTTACCAACGTTCCCCCAAACTTTTCCGCCTATTTCTCCCCGAACTTTTCTTTCAACCCGGCAAGCCGTATGATTTCCTGCCCGGTCAATTCTTCCAGCGCGAAGAGCGCATTGCCGTCCGGCCCGTCAATGCGGGTAATGGACGCATTCAACCTCGACTTCTTCGGCAGCCTTGCTGCGCCCCAGTTGGAAAAGGCATCTGGGGACAGATAGCAGTTCGTGACCTGTCCCGTCGTGAGTCCGCCGGGAATATCGAACTGCATATCCAGCCGCTTGCCGTCATCCGTGACGCCGGAAACCGCGAGACTGCAGTTAAAATGGACGCGGTGAACCGGGAAGGGGGTTTCATTTCTGACCCGGATTTCCACGACCGGTTTGTCTTCTTGCATCTCCGTCCTGTGCATAAAGAAACGCAACGACAAGACTTTGAACCGGCCGAGCTGCTCTTGCGTATCGAGGTACGCTTTGTATTTGGCCGTGAGCATTTCCAGCTCTTCCTTTTCCAGTCTTTTTTGCAGATTCTCCTGTTGGGCTCTCGCCTGATCGGCGGTTGCAGCCGGTGGAACTGCGGAGGTATCGGCGAAGATCGCCTTTTGCCGGCTGCCGAATTCCACCGCCAGAGAAACGATGATCAAGGCGGCAAAGAGGCCGGCGGCGAAAATCCACCAGGCTTTCGGCAAAGGGGCGGCGTTTTCTATGGGGGTCTTCCGCTCAGTAGCGGGGACGCCGGATGGCCCTTTTTTGCTGAAACGATTTCTTACATCGGAAAATTCCGGTATCCACACGGCGGCCAATTTGAAGGCCCCCATGAAAACGCAGAGAACCGGGAAGACGGTTAAAACCAGGGACGTCTCCAGATGAGAAAATTTTCCTGCATGCCGGAAATACAGGGCGACAAGATAAGACAAAGGCAGGCCGAAGAAAATAATTCTGCTGATAAATCCCCGGTTGGCATATAAGTAGCGGGTGAGATGAAGAAACTGAAACAGAGCGCCCGCCATCAGGCAGATGAGAAACGAGGGAAAAATGATCCCGGCGGCTAGGGTGATAAAATTCCTGCTCAATATTTCATGGGTCAGCCGATAGCTTTGAGAAAAAAAGTGACCGTAGGCCTGCCCGGTCGGCGTCGAAGCATACATGAACCGCAGGTATTTTGCGGCGTAGAGAAGGAGAATGTAGCCGGCCAGGGTGCACAGCACAAGCAGGATGGCTTCCCCAACAACATACAGCCGCCTCCGAAAGAAATTGACAACACTGGACCACCGATTCTTGGATGATCCGGCTTCCAGACCAATCATTATTCCACCTCCGGACACGTTATGATCCGCTACGAATTGCGGGCAATGACTATTTTCTTTTTAAATCTTATTCTCCAAAAGACTGAGGCAATTATTTACCACATTAAACCAGATCGTGTCCATCGTGGAGAGGAATTGCCGAAGGGCGCAAGCAGGAAATCAAAAGAACCCGGTGCATGATTCATCTGATAATGTTCCCGGGTGGGACGTCCGATCGCTCGGTAAGATTAAGACCCTTCGTTCCAAAAAAGCTTGACGGCGCCCGCAAGAATTTGTTGAATAACGAGAAGATTTATACTTAATAGGAAGAAGCAAAGAATTCAATCTGCTGAAGGTACTGATCCGGAAGGTGCATGAAAAAATTAACTTACCAAGTCGCGCTGTTTCTTTCCCATAAACTGGGGGTGTGGTTCTTCCGGACGTTTTCCTGGTGCATCGCTACCGGGTATTTTTTTCTTTTTCCGACACGGGTGAAAGAGAGCCTGAAATTCTATCGGGCGCTTTTTCCGGATCGAAAATTTACCTATCACGTGTACTGCGTCTGGAAGCAGTACCATAACTTTACCGACGTTTACATTCATCGTTTCATCCCCTGGGCGGGCGAGGACGCCGTCATCACGAGGGAAGGCTTCGAACACCTGGACCGCGCCGTGGCCGATAAAACAGGCGCGATTGTCGTCATGTCGCACATGGGCAACTGGGAGCTTGCGGCGCAGAAGCTGCATCAGAAAGGTTTGCCGGTCATGCTCTACCTCGGCGCCAAGCACAAGGAGCAGGTCGAAAAGATTCAGAAGGAAAAGCTTGCCGATGCGGGCATCAAAATTGTCGCCACCGATGAAAAGGAAAAATCACCTTTTGCGCTTTTGGAGGGCATCAATTTTCTGCGGGAGGGCGGTATCGTTTCCATGACCGGCGACCGGATTTGGGGCGACCAGACGTCCGTCACGATCAATTTTCTGGGCCATGAAGCCCGCCTGCCGGATACA
This sequence comes from Deltaproteobacteria bacterium, assembly GCA_009668925.1. Next base: position 4,163 of record SBEK01000180.1, on the reverse strand, counting down.
CCCCACTTGTTTGCTCTCATGACGGGCGCGCCGCTGATGACTTTCTTTGTCCATGAAGTGTCGCCGGGACGCTATCACATCACGGTGTCGGCGGGACGCAAGGTCGCGGCCGTAAAACGCCCCGACCGGCCCAAGGCGGTCCTTGCCTCCGTTCAGGCCTACGCCGATGATCTGGCCCGCTTTGCTGCGGCGCATCCTTTCGAGTGGCACCACTTCGAGCCGTTTCTCGGCGATAAAATCAATAAAAACGATCATTAGCCGCGGATTCAGAATTTTCTTTGCGCTCGGTTCATTTTAGTATAAGAAGCAGGAATCAACCACCACCTCGCCGTAAGCTCGCGAGGTATGAAATGAATTTCATTATTTTGCTCTGAGCTCAGGAGAATGAACGCGCGTCCCGCCCAAGCGGGACTGAAATGCCAACGTCGGGAGTCGGCCGTGAAAGTCAACGAAGTGCCACAGGATATTACGTATTACAACGGTGAAAAGCGCGCCTGCTACGCCCTCAATGATGAAGGCAAATACGTCATTGTGACCAGCACCGGTTGGAATGACGAAGCCGTGGTCAACGGCCTTGCCGTTTCCGAACTGGCGGCGGCGCTTGAGGAAACACGGATGGCGGTGCTGGCCGGCACAAAGAGTCCGCTGTGTTATCACATGGAGCGCCGCCAGATGAACCCGGACATTCTCGGCAAGACGGCCGGGGTGGCGGTATTCCGCGTCAAGAGGCACTTTCGTCCGGAGATATTCTCCAAACTCGGGCCGGACATTCTCGCCCGGTATGCCCGGGCGCTGGCCGTGACGGTTCAAGAACTTCAGAGCGTGCCGCGCGAATCCTCAAGGAAGGTAACCCATTATTGATGACCACAGAGATCACAGCCTCCGGCAAGCCTTTTATCCATCGCCACGCCTCTCACTGCGAAAGCGGCGTAGTTTCCGCCTTGCTTCGTGATCAGGGCCTTGAGCTTTCCGAAGCCATGGTTTTCGGCATCGGCAGCGGCATTTATTTCGGATATCTGCCCTTTATCAAGTGGGTCGGACTGCCGATCACCACCTATCGCTCCCGCCCCGGAACACTCATCGCGAAGGTCGCCGGCCGTTTGGGGGCGACGTTCGTCACGAAAAGATACGGCAATGCGCAAAAGGGCATGGAAGAAATGCGTCGTCTGCTCCGGGAAGGACGCGTCGTGGGGCTCACGACCAACATCTATTGGCTTTCGTATTTTCCCGACCGGTTCCGGTTTCAATTCAACGGTCACAATATCGTCGTCCTGCGTGAAATCGAAAACGGCTTTCGCTTAAGCGACCCCATTCTGGAGCATCCGGTGGACTGCCTGACCGAAGATCTCGAACGGGCGCGTTTTGCCCGGGGGCCGCTGGAGCCCAAAGGGTTCATGTATTACGCGAAATCCGTGCCGGCCAATCCCGATTTGCGTCCGGCGTGCCTTGAGGCGATCAGGGATTCCTGCAAGATGATGCTGAAAACGCCATTTCCTTTTGTCGGTATTCGGGGCATCCGGTATCTGGCCAAGGCTACGATCGCCAGCGAGAAGAAGCTCGGATTCCAGGAGGCCTGCCGGCGGCTCGCCAATATCGTCCGCATGCAGGAGGAAGTGGGTACGGGCGGCGCCGGGTTTCGCTTCATGTATGCGGCTTTTCTGCAGGAGACGGCCGAACTGTGCGGATCAGATGAGCTCGCCTTGCTTTCGCGGGAGATGACGGCGATCGGCGATATCTGGCGGGAGTTTGCGGTGGTGTCCGCGCGCATTATCAAAAAACGCGGGCAGGGCGAAGAAACCTTTGCCAAGGCCGGAGGGTTGATGCTCATCTGCGCCGGACGGGAGGAACAGCTTTTCAGAGATCTGGATCATGCGGCAAGAAAGATCACGGCATGAACGCACTGGACATTTCCTCGATGGCGTACCGGTATGAAGGAGCCCTCGCCCCGGCATTGAGCCGGTTTTCCCTGTCGGTCGGCGATGGACAAATGCAGGCGCTGCTGGGGCCCAACGGGGCGGGCAAGTCGACTTTGATGCGGATCATCACCGGACAGTTAAGGGGATATTCGGGTGAGGTTTTTATCTACGGGGTGCGCATGCCGAACCGTGATGCGCTCCTGTCCATCGGATACGCACCGCAGCCCATTTCGCTTTATACGGCTCTCACGGCTCAGGAAAACCTGCGCTTCTTCGGCGCCATGTCCGGCCTGTCGCGCGAACAGATGATGCGGCGTTCCGAAATCGTGCTGGAACAGACCGGGCTTGCCGATTACGCCCTGGAACAGGTTTCCACATTTTCCGGCGGGATGCAGCGGCGCCTGAATCTGGCGGTGGCCCTGCTGCATTCTCCCAGGCTGCTCCTGCTCGACGAACCCACGGTCGGCGTCGATCCGCAGAGCCGCTACCACATTTATGAGACCCTGATGCGGCTCAATGCGTCCGGCATGGCGGTCTTATTATGCACCCATATGATGGAGGAGGCCCAGCGCCTGTGTACGCACGTAACGCTGGTGGACAAGGGCGAAGCGATTTTCGACGGTCCGATGGCGGATGTCGGTGATCTGGAAAAATTCTTCCTGCAAAAGACGGGGCGGGGGCTGCGCGATTGAATCCTGGCGCAGTGCGCCGCAAATTCCTTTGCCTCGGAGGATACCATGCAACGGAACAAGGAGTTGCAGCCCCTTGTTCTGGCAAGATTTGCAGCGACCAATGACCTCAACACAAAACGCTGTGTAGAAAAACGTTAGATGAAGCACCCGGGTGATGGCCATTTGATTCTTCGACAGCTGAAAGAACTGATTCGCAAAGAAATTCTGATTCTGATCCGTGACCGTCAGACCGTCATGCTGCTTTTCCTGATGCCGGTGGCGCTGATTTTTTTCCTGTCGCTGGCGCTGGAAGGCGTGTGGACCGACAAACTGACCGGACGGAAGATTCAGATGGTCGTGAAAAATGAGAGCCATTCGGCCAAAGCGAATCTGCTTGCGGAAAAGATAAGGTCCAATAAGCAAATTCAAGCGGTGGAGCGCCCGCCGGGCATGGATAAGGAAGAAGTTTTTCTCGACGGCAAGACGCAGGCCGTCGTGACCATACCGCCGGGCTTTGAAGACGGAGGGCGCCCCGTCGAAATTTATTTTGATCCGGCGATCGATGCCGGCTATAAAATAGCGGCCCGTTCACTCATGACCGGTTTGGTCGTGGAGGTGGTGATGGGGATCGACAACCTGGATGGCGTGATTGCGGGTCTGATCGTCGAGAAGACGAAGCCGAACAGGGATCTGCCGACGCCTCTGCAGCAGACAGTCCCGGCCTACGCGATATTTGCCATGTTCTTCATCGCCATCCCCATGTCGATCGGATTTATCAAAGAAAAGACGGACGGCACGCTGCAGAGGCTTTTCAACTATCCGGTCAGCGCCAATATCATTGCTGCCGGAAAAGTTGTTCCGTACTATTTGATTAATCTGACGCAATTCGGGCTCATGCTGCTGGTGGGCGTTTGGGTGATGCCGCGCCTTCTGGGCATGCCGCTTTCGCTGGGTGAAACCCCCTGGCATCTGATTCCCGTAACCGTGATCGTTGCCGCGTCTTCTACGGCGTTCGGGGTGTTGGTGGCGTCGCTGGCGCGCTCGCCGGAGCAGTCCGCAACGCTCGCGGCCACAGCCGCCGTCCTGATGGCCGTTTTCGGCGGCATCATGGTGCCCCATGTCGTCATGCCGCTTTTCATGAAGAAGCTGGCGATGATTTCGCCGATGTACTGGGCCCATCAGGCCTATCTCGATGTGTTCCTGCGCGATGCGCCGCTGGCCGCTATCGCCCCCCGATTAATTGTGTTGACAGGTTTTGCGGGAATCTGCTTTTATATCGCCGGAAGGAGAGTTCGATGGATTTAGAGAAGGCTTACCAGGAATTAAACGTGTCCTCGCGGGAGGACCTCATCTTCAAACTCAAGGAACTGGTCATCCGCGCCTGCGATGTCAAAGACGTCCGCGCCGAGGATGTGCCGACCGATGTGCCTTTCATCGGAGGGCCCGGTCCGCTCAAACTGGACTCGCTCGATGCCATGGAAATTGCCATGGAGCTCAGGTTCACGTTCGGCGTCGAGTTGAAAAATGCGTCCACGGCGGCTCAGGCGATGCAGTCCTTCGATTCGCTGGCCGATTT
>SBEK01000367.1 GCA_009668925.1 Deltaproteobacteria bacterium | reverse complement strand
GATTTGATCTCACTGGGGACGCACAGCTTGACGGCCGTGCTTCCTGTATCAATTTCGTGGAACATCAACGCGGTGGAATGGAGGAGGTAAATATCACCGTAAACTTTCTTAAATTCAGCGCGGCCCTGTTCGGCTCCGACCGAGCTTAGCCATCCCGGCCCAATCCTCACTGCCTTCTCGCGAAGGATCTCCACGTCGCCCTTCGCGGCCCGATCCATATCGGCATTATATTTCTGCTTATTTTCGCGGATCTGGCGGATGGCCGCCGCGGGGGATCCCGCCTTAACGAGCGAATCATGAACGGGCTTGATTGTCTTTAAGGCGAGCTTCGCGGAATGGGTATCCGCATGCTGTTGGATATATTCAAAACTCTTTTCGAAAAGCTGCAGAACCTCCGCGTAGGCGGCCTCGTTTCCGTTTTCGAGTTCAGTCATCTTCTCGCCGATTTCTTTCATCCCCACCCTGGCCATGGAAAACGGTTCGGGGAGGTTCTCGATCCGGGTGGCCGTGCTTCCCTTCGGCGCGGGCTTGACGCGCAGCGGGTAATATCCCCTCGCCCGCAGATCCTCGATGATCACATCCTCGTTTTTTACTTCGACGAGGCCCTTGACCTGCTTGCCGTTTTATCCAATGCTTCAAATTCGTAAAGCACCGCCACGCCCTCCGTCGAAGCTGAATTCCTGCACCGATTACTACCATTTCAAACGCGGGGAATCCAGCAAGACTGCGAACCCAGTTTTACTTGCATATCGATCCATTTCGATACATTTTCATTCCCAAGTTCATTTGAGGCGATCGCATGAAAGCATCAGACAAGATCATCGCTCTGAGAATAAGTGGTTTCGCATGTCTGTTGATTTGTGCGGCGGCTATTCTATATGTGGGATTTCAGTTCGGACCCAGGGATGCGCTGACCGGCAGCGCTCTTGCCGCACTGACCGCTGCCGTGGTGGCCGTAATGATAATGTTGTTCATTTACCTCGTGCTTGATGACATAAAATCCGAGGAAAATGCAATGGCCTATGTGGCAAAAAAATTCGAGAACGTCAGGTTGCACATCAACGCCGCCTACACGTATACGGACCGCCGATCCTTCATGGAACCGAAGCCCGGGCAAAGACTTGTTGCTGTAGACGTTTCCTGGCGCGGCCCCAGCGGCGGGGTCGCGTTCAATGAGATCAACATGTTCGATCCAGAAACGGAAGACCTCAGTAAATTGGAGCAGAACGAAACCAGACGCGCGGAAGTCGCTTTTCTGGAGCCCGCAACCGGCCGGCCCGTGGAACACCTTTCGTATCGGATCCCCTCCGAGTTACGTTTTCTGCTTGTTTACGCCGCATCGTCTGAAATGAAGA
>SBEK01000179.1 GCA_009668925.1 Deltaproteobacteria bacterium | reverse complement strand
TAATAGAACAAACCAAACGGGCTTTCAAAACTAGAGGAAAGGGGAGAATCTTTGGAAATCAAGAGATACGATAATAAGGTGGTTCTGGTCACCGGCGGCACGTCCGGAATCGGAAGAGCCACGGCACTGGCCTTTGGTGCGGAGGGCGCCTTCGTCATCATAGCCGCCCGCCGCGAGAATCTCGGGCAGGAGGTGGTCGCCGCAATCGAAGCGAACGGCGGAAAAGCCGTCTTTATTCGCACCGACATCCGGGTGCCCGCCCAAATCGACCGTCTTTTTCAGGAAATCGAGTCGCGGTGCGGGCGGTTGGATTGCGCCTTCAACAATGCCGGTCTCAGCTCATTCGGGATGCCGCCGGCTGCCAAGATCACGGAGGAGGAATGGGACGACATCCTCAACACCAATCTCCGCGGGACCTGGCTTTGCATGAAGCATGAAATAAGCCAGATGCTTAAGCAAGGCGGAGGCGTGATTGTGAACACCGCGTCGGTGCTGGGATTGACGGGGGAATACGGGCTGGCATCTTATTGCGCCAGCAAGCACGGCATCATCGGGCTGACCAAAACCGCGGCGCTGGAATACGCTCATAAAAATATCCGCGTCAATGCCGTTTGCCCGGGTCCGATCCGCACGGAAATGATGGAAGCCCCCATGGCCCATTATCCCAAAATGAAAGACTTGCTGCTGGCCAAAACGCCGATGAGAAGAATGGCCGAACCGGAAGAGATTGCCGGTGCGGTGTTATGGCTCGCCTCGGCCGAATCTTCATTTATGACAGGGAAAGAATTGGTGGTGGCAGGCGGACAGGGCGTCGCATCCTAACAGGCTGATGAAAAAGGCTCATATACTGCGCTTAGCTCGGCTCTCGCATGCTCACGTACGTCCAAAAGTACGCTCCGCTGCTCGATCCTCGCGACGCCTTGTCTCTAAGCCTTTTGTTTCGCCTTCGGCCAAAACCGGTAGGGAAGCAACTTTAGAAGTGATTGCGCCTCCCTGCGGGAACGCGCCTCCGGGGGAACAGCCTTCACCAGCAGGGTTTTTCAACAAGTGGCTCTTGCACGAGAAAGGAGATAGAATTTGAAAACAAATAGATTTCAGGACAAAGTGGTTCTGGTCACCGGGGGCAATTCGGGAATCGGCCGCGCTGCGGCGCTGGCGTTTGCGCGCGAAGGCGCGGAAGTCGTCATCGCCGCCCGTCGGGAAGAACAGGGCAACGCTGTCCTTGCGGAAATAAAAAATGCGAAGGGGAAGGCCCGGTTTGTGCGGACTGACGTCACAAAACTGGAAGACATCGAAAACCTGTTCAAGGTCATCGGGGATGAGTACGGACGGCTGGACTGCGCCTTCAACAACGCCGGCGTCAGTTCGCCGACGATGCGGCGGATCGTCAACACGACCATGGAAGAATGGGACTGGATGATGAACACCAATGTGAAAGGCGTCTGGCAATGCCTGAAGCGGGAGATTCCGTTGATGCTCAAACAGGGCGGCGGCGCCATTGTCAATAATTCATCGATTGCCGGCATCGGCACGGAAGTCGGTCTGTCCGTTTACGCGGCGAGCAAGCACGCCGTGCTGGGGCTCACCCGGGCCGCAGCTCTGGATTATGCGCACCGAAAAGTGCGGATCAACGCCGTCTGTCCGGGCTTTATTCATACGCCGATGCTGGAGGAGCCCTGGCAGCTCAATCCGCAGATCAAGGATTTGACCTTGGCGCTGATTCCCATGAAACGTTTCGGCAAGCCCGAAGAAATCGCCTCGGCCGTCCTGTGGATGTGCTCCGAGGAAGCCTCTTTTATGACCGGCAAAGAAATGGTCATCGGCGGTGGACAAGCGATTCGTGCATGATTATGTATAACTGAAAAATAGACTGAAAGACAAAGGAGAACAGGATGGGCACACTGAGCAATATTTTATCGCCTCTCACGATTAAGTCCATGGAGCTTGCCAACCGCGTGGTCATGCCTCCCATGGGAACGAACCTGGGAAGAAAGGACGGAACGGTCAGTGATGAAAACATCGCTTACCTGACGCGGCGCGCCCAGGGGAAGCCGGGCCTGATCATCACGGAGATCACCGGCGTTCACCCGGACGGCGTTGTGGGTCCGAATCAGATCGGCGCCTACGATGACCGTTTTATTCCGGGGCTTAAAAAAATGGCGGACGCGGCGCATAAGGAAGGCTGCAAGATCGCCATGCAGATTCATCACACCGGCCGGGAAAGCCTGTACCTTCTGGGAAAAGGCAGAGCCATGGCGCCGTCGCCGATTCCGAGCATTGTTTTCAAGGGCAATCCCCGGGAAATGACGCCGGACGACATTCATGAAATGATCGCCTGCTTCGGCCAGGCGGCCAGAAGAGCGCGGGAAGCCGGTTACGACGCAGTGGAAATCCACGGCGCCCACGGATATCTGCTCACCCAGTTTCTTTCGGCCATCACCAATCAACGGTCCGATGAATACGGCGGGGCGACGCTGAAAGAGCGGTCGCGGTTCGTTCTGGAAGTCATCGCCGAGGTCCGCAGGCAGGTGGGCCAGGATTATCCCGTCTCCATCAGACTGTCCGCGCAGGAATTCATCAAAGGCGGCTACAGTGGGGACGATATGCAGACCATCATTCCGGACATGGTGAAAGCCGGAGCCGATCTGATCCATGCGTCTTTCGGCACCCACGGAAGCCCGGGCGGCATCACGCAGGCGCCGGGGGAATATGCGCCCGGCTTTAACGCCTGGTTGGCCAGGAAAATAAAAGACGTCACCCCCGTGCCTGTTATTGCCGTCGGCCGCTTCACCGATCCGGCGGCGGCCGATGCGGCCATCGCCAGGGGCGACGCGGACCTGATCGCCTTCGGACGGCAGTTTTTGGCCGACCCGGATTTTCTCATCAAGGCGAAAGAGGGCCGGACGGAGGACATCCGGCAATGTATCGCCTGCAACCAGGGATGCATTGAAAGGGAAATGCTGGGAGAAGGAAATATCCGCTGTTCCATTAACCCGGAGACGGGGCAGGAAACCGTTTATCCCGCAGGCCCTTCGGCCCATCCGAAAAAAGTGTGGGTTGCCGGTTCAGGCCCCGCGGGTCTTATCGCGGCTTCCGAGGCCTGCCGCCTCGGTCATCAGGTGACGCTTTTTGAAAAGAAAAATATTCCGGGCGGACAGATCCGCTATGCTCAGGCGCCTCCGCACAAGGAGATTTACGGCGAATGGATCGATTGGCAGATTGCCCAGGTTCGGAAATCACCGGTGGAAATAAAAGAAGGAACCGAAGTGACCGAAGCGCTGCTTACCGAAGGAAAGCCCGATTATGTCATCGTAGCCACCGGCGGAGAAAAGCTGGTTCCCCCCATTGCCGGCATCGATCTGCCTTTTGTCTGCGACGCCTGGCAAATCCTGGACGGCCGCGTTGCTCCCAGGCAGAATGTTGTCGTTATCGGCGGCGGATTAATCGGCATGGAAGTGGCGGACTATCTCAGCGAAAAAGGCGTCCAGGTGACGGTTGTGGAAATGCTGAAACGCTCACCCGTGCTGAAAATCACGTCACACGGCTATATGCTGCATAAACGCCTGCGGGATCGGGGCTGCCGGATGATCTTCGGCGTGCAGGTGAAGCGTATCTCTGAGGGCTGCGTGGAATGCAACGCGGACAACGAAGCCGCCACAATTTCTCCGGTGGATCAGGTGGTGATCGCTACGGGGATGAAGCCGGTGAACGCGCTCACGGGCGTTCTGGAGAAGCTGGCGATTCCCTTTGCTCTGGTCGGCGACGCGAAGGCGACCAGGAGAATCATCGAGGCCACGGAAGAAGGAGCACAAGCGGCCTGGGCCCTGTAAACACATACGGAGCAAAGCATATTTAGCAGGGTTTTGAAAAATCCCTGTTCGGTCCCCCTTTTTTACCGGGACGGGGGAAATTTCCGGCGGATGGAAACTGGAAAATCTCCCCGTCCCACCCGTTTGCCGGAAAGCGTGTCCGGTTTGATGCGGTTAAAGTGCAGTGATATGCTGAAAGGCGTGCCGCTTACTTCAGATCTGATGGACCCAGTCGATTGTCAGAGCCTGCGCCATTTCGGACAATCCTTCGAAAGTCACGCGGATGTAATAGCGGTGCTCTTCTTTTCGGGTATGCCGGACGATGGCCTTGGCACCGTTCAACGGTTTCAGTGATTGATCCTCAATGTGCAGTATAATTTGCGAACCGACGCCCAGCGGACCGGACACTTCCAGCAGCGCCCCTCCCGGCCCCGCATTGGTCAGCACGGCGTCATGGACTTCCTCCGCCAACCCCTCCAGGTGATACCGGATATTCATGTGAACGTTTCGACGCATTGCCTGACGCGACACCCGTGAGGCAGAGGTTGCTTCGAATACCTCCACAAGCGTCTCCCGTCCTTTTACCGTGATCGGCTCCATTTTCTTGAGCGTTGCTTCCCGCCCGAGCACATCGGCGACCTGCTTCGTGATGACAATCTGACCGGCGCCGGCGGCGCTGCACAGACGGGCGGCCAAATTGATATTATCTCCGATCGCCGTGTAGGTCATCCGTTCCTGAGACCCCATGTTGCCCATGACGACATCCCCGCTGTTGATGCCGATGCCGAGGCTCATCTGTTTTTTGCCGAGTGTGGTCCGCGCCCGATTGAGCGTCTTGCAAAATCGCTGAATTTCAACGGCTGCCCGGACGGCATTGAGCTCCTGATCTTTCCCCTCAAAGATTGCCATAATTTCATCGCCGACGTACTTGTCCACGATGCCGCCCCGGCCTCCGATAATGCCGGCCTGCATATTGAGATAGATATTGAGAACCTCTACGACCTCTTCCGGACTCATCTGCTCGGACATGGAGGTAAATCCCCGGACGTCGGAAAACAGCGCCGTGACGTATTTTCTTTCTCCGCCCAGCTTCAGGTCGGACGTGTCGCGCGCTTTGCGGATGCGTTTCAGTGTGGAGTGAGACAGGTATTTCTCCATATAGAATTTTTCCCGGAGGCTCAAAACCATCTGATTGAAAGACTCGGTCAACTTGCCGATCTCATCTTTGTACGCCACTTTCAATTGCTGGTTCAAATCGCCCGATGCGACGATCTGCATCCCGACGGCCAGTGTGTAGATCGGTCCGGTGAGCACCTTCGACAAGGCCAGGGCAATTAACAGGCCGATGGCCACGAAAATGATGGATATCCAAAAGAAGATCATTTTCTGTTTGCTGATGGCTTCCTGCAGTTCTTTTTCGGAAAGGCCAATCCGGGCCGTGCCGACGCGGATGTTTTTTTCATGGTACAGAATCGTAATCGGTATGGCCGCATCAATGACCGACTCGGAATTATAAACGGTTTTCTGAAACAAAATCTGCTGCGCCGCCAGCGTGTTCTTGTCCAGAGGCGCGGAAAGCGTTTTGCCTTTTTCCGTCAGTTTGCTGTGGACAAAAACCGTGCCCTTGCCGTCCAGGACCATGGCGTAAACAACGCCTGATTTTTTCTGCAGGTCTTTGATCGTTGCAAAAGCAAGCAGGTCGTCTTTGGTCATCAAAGACTCCTTGCCGACGCCGGCCAGCTGCGAGACGATGATGGCCGCACGCTTTTCCAGCTCCTCTTCCAGAATGCTTTTCTGCTTGGAGAACGTCGTCATCCCCAGAGAGGCTATGGCCAGAACCAGAATCAAAACCAGCGCCCCCGCTATTTTATAGCGGATGCTCATGGACGAAACAAAAAAAGAAAATTTTGTGTAGGCGCTCAGCGGCGGCAGAGGCTTGCGTTCTTCGACATTCATCACGGCAGTCGTGGCGGAAAGCGCGGACTCCTCTTGAGCAATGTTGATTATTCTTTCGCTCTTGTCGTCCAGCTTATCGGGGTTCATGATCCGCTCATCTCTTTAAGTCTCTTAAGAATTTGATCGACTTTTTTGATATTTTCCCGCGCCTTTTCGGCCAGATCGGTCTTGCGGTCCAGCTTGATCACCGCCTGCCAGGCTTCTTTCGCCTGTTCGAATTTGTCCTGAGCGTAATATCTCATGCCCATGTTGTAGTATTTTTGCTGGGTCGCCGGAATATTGCCCCCGGCCGGAGGATGAGATGCCGATTCCTTATGCGGCGGTGTTTGTTCCCGATCCCGGTGCTTCTCCACCGCGGCGGGTGCTTTCGACGGACTTTCCTTCACGGCGGACGCTTTGGGCGGGCTTTCCTTGACCCCTGCCTTGGAACGGGGCTTTACGTCTTCGGAGGCGGCGGGAGCCTTCGGAGACTCTTTCATCTCCGTTTTTTTCGTCTGTTCCTTCTCCGTTTTCTTGGTTTGTTCCGTAAAGAAAGAACAGGAAACGAAAAAAGCCACTGCGGTGGCAAACAAAAAAATGTTTGTTATGTTTACTTTCATACCCATACCGCAATGTTCTCTGAAAATGAAACGCTTCGCCTCTTGTGTCTTTATGCGTTCTGGCGGCCGCGGGATAATGCCGACTTGAGAGTGGAGTGAAGTATAAGAAGAACGACTCCGCCTGTCAATGAAAAAAAGTCAGTGTACAAGAAGCACATAACATCTTTGGTCCTGCAGCATATAGAGGGTCCTGTATAGATGTCTCCTTAAGAGAGGGTGCGAATCAAGCCGACGGAGGGTTGCCGGAGACGCGGCGCAGGCGGCTGGCGGGACTTTATGAGGGCAGAGCGGGAGGCGGGCCCGGTCAATGGATGAGGCCTGTTTGCCTTCTCTCACAGCTGTCATCCATTGGCGCGCCGCCGGGGATTAAGACCTGAAGGCCATCGATGGCGGGGGCCTTCGGGTTTCTTTCTCGGTCCCCGCTCAATAATATTCTCCTAACAGGATTCCGGAATGATCGCCTTGAGGATAGTCTCTTCGGCCAGAGCCAGATATTCTTCACGGGTATATTTTTTCAAATTCCAGCTTCTCAGGGGGTAAAGCGAAAGCTGAAAGACCATCATGTTCGCTGCGAAAAAAGGATCCCGGACGCTGAAAACCTTTTGTTCAACCCCTCGGGCAAGGATGTCTTCAAAAATCTTGACGAGCTCATTTTCCTTATTCAAGACAAATTTCAGAAATTTGGGGGGAAGGACTCGGGTTTCACGATACATCATGAGGACATCATTCACGACTTCATGGATCATGCTCAGCATTTGATGAAGAGCAAATTTCAACTGTTCTCTCGGGTCTTCAATTTCAAAAACTCCGCTTTTTACAAACCAGTCCATGGCAGGGCCGTGATAGGTGTTAAAGGCCAGGCAAAGAATGTCTTCTTTGCTGTCGATATAACTATACAGGTTCCCCAGATTAATGCCCGTCGCCTTGGCGATATCACGCATGGTGGTTTGGGAATACCCTTTCTTGATGAATAGCCGGGAAGCTTTCTTTACAATCAGACGCTGACGCTTCTGAAGGGAGTCCTGACGCTCATTCCGGGGTTGTTCCGCTGCTGCCAGACGGCTGTTGCTGGTCTTCGTTTTGTTCATGGAGTCCTCTTTTATCGGGTCATAGTTAATGGGCCGGATTATCCCGGCGATGCCAGTTCAAGAATTTCCCGTCCCGTGTGAAGCTGACCCGCATCACTTCTGCAAATGTAGAGCAGGTCGCGGTTGCTCTGATACGCACTGCATTTGTGATCTGAAATTGTTTTTTGAATCGAATGTGCATTACCAGAGCCTTTCATTAAAAGCAAGTCTTGTACACACTATCCGTCAAAGGCGCCCTGCGCAAAAGGACGGGAGTGGAGAGCCGTACCGGAAGACTGAACCCGAATTAAGCAAGCGTCCGCCCCGGCAATGATGGAGAACCGGGAATTTTTGCAGGAGGGATTCCGCGGCGCGATACCGGCAATGTCCCTCAAAAATTCATGTGCCACGAACCGCCTCGCGGCAAGTTTGTCGAGGTATGAATACAAACGTTATCTTTCGCACCCGGCTTAAGGAGAATTAACACGCGTCCCCTCAGGAGCGGGATTCAACTGCGAACGCAGCGTATCAGACTTAGAATATAAAAACAAACGTATG
>SBEK01000366.1 GCA_009668925.1 Deltaproteobacteria bacterium | reverse complement strand
GGCCAGAGCCTGCGAAAGGCCGATCAGAAAGCTGGTTTTGAGCGAAATATGCCGGACGTCGATCTGTTTTTTGCCCCTGCGGTCGACCCCATATAGAATGACGCCCAGCCCGATCAGCATGCAGGCGATGAGAACGGGATTGCGAAAAATCGTCTCGGCACTTTTTTCCAGCCCTAAACCAATCCCAGCACCGGGAATGGTCGCCGCCACCAGATACCAGAAAAGTTTCCCCTCCCTTTCTTTGGGTTTTGTGAATCCTTTGTGCAACAGTTTGATCCAGTCTTTCCAGAAGTAAAGCACGACGGCAATCAGCGTTCCGACATGCAACGCGATATCAAAGGTGAGGCCGGGATCCGCCCAGCCCAAAAACCAGGGAACCAGAACGAGATGGGCCGAACTCGATATCGGCAGAAACTCTCCCAATCCCTGCACCAATCCCAAGACGACCGCTTGCAATATATCCATGACCCACCTTCCCGACTTTTTGCATCTTGTTGCTTCTGATGACGTGATGCGCTGATTTACATGAATCGAATCTTTTTGTCCATCTTCAATATGCGGCGTTTTCCGCAGTCTGCTTGACACCCGTCGTCCTTGCGCATATACTAAATACGATTCGTTTTTGCGGCCGAGTTTGGCGCAGCCTTTTCATGATAGCAGGGAGAACCGGATGTTTAGCGATCTGTGTCAGGAACAAAAGGATTTTTTCCGCTCCGGAAAACCGCGTGATCCCGCTTTCCGTATTGCATCCCTCAAAAGACTCGGGGCCGTCATCGCGGAAAATGAAAAGGAGATTCTTGCCGCTGTTTACGCCGATTTGCACAAAGAAGAAACGGACACCCTGGCAACCGAACTGGCCGGCGTTTACCACGAAATCAAATTTGCCGTTCGCCATCTCCGCGACTGGGCGGCGCGCAAAAGAGTTTTCACTCCTTTTTTCATGAGGCCCTCCCGAAGTTATATTTACAAAGAACCTTACGGGGTGGCGCTCATCATCGCACCGTGGAATTATCCCGCTCAGCTTCTTCTGATGCCGCTTATCGGAGCAATTGCCGCCGGCAACACGGCGATCCTCAAGCCATCGGAAGTCTCTTCCAATACCGCATCCGTTCTGGAAGGAATCATCAATCAGACTTTTCCCCCGGGCTACATTCACGTGGTTTGCGGCGCGGCATCAGAGACACAGGCGCTCCTCGAACTGCCCGTCGACTACATTTTTTTTACCGGCAGCGCCGCGGTGGGAAAAATCGTCATGACGGCTGCGGCAAAAAATCTGATACCGCTCACGCTGGAGCTGGGCGGCAAAAGTCCGGCGATCGTCCATGGGAGCGCGAACCTGAAAACGGCCGCCCGCCGCGTCGGCC
>SBEK01000178.1 GCA_009668925.1 Deltaproteobacteria bacterium | reverse complement strand
GCTTTCCCTCATTAAATTCTTTTGCGCCCCGGGAAAATATCCGTCAAGAAAATATCTTGACAGTTGATCGTGATTCATATAGCGTGACGGTCAATTCGTGAGGGGCGACTTTGAGCCCTGCCCTTTGGAGCGATTCAAGTATTCAAAAAACAAGCCGATATTAAATCCGAAACTGCTTAAACAATCGTGAATCTCCTCGTGCGTTTCTTGAAGATTAATGCAGTAAATACAAATACGCTTCCATTCAATATCGAGCCTGTAACTAATCCAAGATAAGGACATATTTATGAACATCGAAGACATTAAGCGGCTGCCCATCAGCGAGCTCAACAACCTGGCCAAGGAGCTGGACGTCCCGGGAGCCAGCGGCATGCGCCGTCAGGATCTGATCTTTGCCATTCTGCAGACGCAAGCCGAACAAAACGGCGTCATTTCCGGCTCGGGAGTCCTGGAAATTCTGCCGGATGGTTTTGGCTTCCTGCGCGCGGTCGACTATAACTATCTGCCCAGTCCGGATGATATTTACATTTCTCCCTCGCAGATCCGCCGCTTTAATTTAAGGACCGGCGACACGATTTCCGGCGAAGTGCGCCCCCCCAAGGAAGGCGAAAAATATTTCGCTCTCCTCAAAGTTGATGAAGTCAACTTTGAAAGCCCCGAGTCGGCCCGCGACAAAATTCTCTTCGATAACCTGACCCCGCTGTATCCCCAGGAAAAACTCAACCTGGAATTTGATCCTGAGAATTTTTCCACACGGACGCTGGATTTGTTTGCCCCGATCGGCAAGGGGCAGCGCGCCCTGATTGTTTCTCCGCCACGCGCCGGTAAAACCGTCCTGCTTCAGGATATCGCGCACAGCATCACGGCCAACCACAAGGAAGTCGTTTTGATGGTGCTTTTGATTGACGAACGGCCGGAAGAAGTGACCGACATGCAGCGCAGCGTCAAGGGCGAGGTGATCTCGTCCACATTTGACGAGCCGGCGTCGCGCCATGTCCAGGTTGCCGAAATGGTCATCGAAAAGGCGAAGCGCCTGGTCGAACATAAAAAAGACGTCGTCATTTTGCTGGACTCGATCACCCGTCTGGCGCGCGCCTACAACACGGTCGTCCCGCCTTCCGGCAAGGTGCTTTCCGGAGGCGTCGATTCCAACGCTCTGCACAAGCCCAAACGCTTCTTCGGCGCGGCCCGCAACATAGAAAACGGCGGCTCTCTGACCATTATCTCCACAGCGCTCATCGACACCGGCAGCCGCATGGACGAAGTCATTTTTGAAGAATTCAAGGGCACCGGTAACATGGAATTGCACCTGGACCGCCGCATTGCCGACCGCCGCATCTTCCCCGCCTTCGATCTGATCCGGTCGGGCACGCGCAAGGAAGAGCTGCTGATCCCCAAGGCCAATCTCAACCGCGTCTGGATCCTGAGGCGCCTGCTGCAGGAAATGAATCCGGTCGATGCGATGGAATTCATCATCGGCAAGATCAGAAAGACGGAAACCAACAAGGAATTTCTCGATTCCATGAATTCATAGAGACGGCCGGGCGCTTCGGGAGACCCGTCAACAATTCTCTTGAATTTTTAGCGCTTATGGTATAG
Source organism: Deltaproteobacteria bacterium (assembly GCA_009668925.1). The sequence continues at coordinate 6,511 of SBEK01000178.1, read as the reverse complement.
GCAGCACGTCTGCTTAAAATTATAAAGACCTTTATCAAAACGACAACCGATAAAGAGTCAGGAGGTAGAAGGAAAAATGAAAGTAGGCATTCACCCGGATTATAAAGAAACAACAATTACTTGCGTATGCGGTAATGTCATTGAAACACGCTCCACCAAGAAAGACATCAAGATCGAAATTTGCTCCAACTGTCATCCGTTTATGACCGGCAAGCAAAAAATCCTGGATACGGCGGGACGCGTGGAAAAGTTCAAGAAGAAATACGCCCCCAAAGCCGAAACCGCGCCGGCTTCAAAGAAAACCGCCAAAAAAGCAAAAAGTTAACGCAGGCCTTCAGGCCTGCCTTTGGGACTTCGTTCTCATGGTCGACAGTTTACAACATTCCCGGCATTTATAGCGGCCTCCTTTCGGAAAGAGGAGCGCTATAAATGCATCTTTAAATTCCTCACAACCCGCATTCCCTGAAAATAGACCAACAGATTAGGCCATGGATAATATACTCAACAAACTTCGCGATATCGAACTCCGCTACCAGGAACTCGAAGGGATGCTTTCCGACCCGCAGGTGGTTTCCAGGCAGGGATTGTATCAGAAATACGCCAAAGAGCATTCCGACTTGAGTGAACTGGTCGAGGCCGTCCGCCGGTATGAAAAGAATACGAAGCGCATCGCCGACAACAAGGAATTGCTCTCGGAAAACGATGAAGAATTGAAGGCGATGGTCAAGGAAGAAATGCCGCAACTGGAGCAGGAACAGGCCCAGCTTGAAGATAAAATCAAAATTCTTCTTCTTCCCAAGGACCCCAATGATGATAAAAACGTCTTTTTGGAAATCCGGGCGGGCACGGGCGGCGACGAAGCCGGTCTCTTTGTCGGAGACTTGTTCCGCATGTACGCGCGCTACGCCGAAGCCCAGGGCTGGCGCGTCGAAATCGTCAGTTCTTCACCGGCCGGCGGCATGGGCGGCTTCAAGGAAATCATCGCCCAAATTGAAGGCAAAGGCGCATACAGCCGTTTGAAATATGAAAGCGGCGTCCACCGCGTTCAGCGCGTGCCCGTCACCGAAGCGCAGGGCCGGATCCACACATCGGCCGTCACCGTCGCGATCATGCCGGAAGCCGAAGACGTGGAGGTGACCATTGATCCCAACGAATTGCGCATTGACGTCTACCGCTCAACGGGACACGGCGGCCAGAGCGTCAATACGACGGATTCCGCCGTGCGCATTACCCATCTGCCCACGGGGCTGGTCGTCACCTGCCAGGATGAAAAATCGCAGTTGAAAAACAAGGCCAAGGCGATGAAAGTGCTGCGGGCCAGACTGCTGGATGCTATGGTGCAAAAGCAAAACGCCGAGCAGGCGCAGGCGCGCAAAAGCCAGGTGGGCACGGGCGACCGCTCCGAACGCATCCGCACCTATAATTTTCCGCAGGGACGCATTACCGATCACCGCATCAACCTCACCCGCTATGATCTGGACAGCTTCATCAACGGCAACATCGGCGGCATGATCGACGCGCTCACGTCTCACCACCAGGCCGAACTGCTGAACAAGCAGGGATAAGCACGCTGCCTTGAGACCGCATCCGTGGACCGTCACGGCTTAAGGATCAAGACGAACGGCCTCTTGCCCGGGGCCGGCAGCCATGGTCAATTGCCTGTGCATCCCTTCCTTTCCCGCCTCGGACCCGCAACCTGCAACAAACCGGGCGAGCTTTCGCCACCCTTTCCCTGATTTTCGCATTACCGGTAAAGCCGCAGCTGAAGGTCTGGCCAAACGAGACATCTTGCCCAAAGCCCTGTTTTCTGGCATAGATCCTAAAACGATGACGGGGGCGAATCGTTATCTAATCCGTGGGACACTTCCCCGGATTCCCGATCCACTCCCTGCGCTTTTTTATAACAGGCTGTCGATAGACCCTGTTCTGAGTTGATTGTTTAAACGCGTCGTCCCAAAGGCTGCTGCGAGCCCTTGTCCCGGCAGCCAATTTCTTCTGACATCGGAGCAGCTCCCATGAATGCTTTGCCCTCCTTGGGAAAAAACCTGCGCCGCTGGAGGCGCTCCCTGCTGTGGCCTTTAACTTTCGGAATCATCACCGCCGCCCTCTGCCCTCTGATTCCATTGGCCGGCGCGGCAGCGCCGGCACCGGTTTTGCCGACCGTCCCGAATGATCACAGCTCCGCCGACAACCCCGGTTGGATCATGCGCACAACGCAGCAGTATTCACCTGCTTCCTGGAATGTATTCCTGGAGTATGACCGCCTGCCCGCGGAACTGGAAAGCTCCCGAAAGGGGGGCTGGGTGGTGGCGATGAAGAAACCCGCCGGGACCTTTCCCCAACTTACCCGAAACGACCGCAAGACTGAACTGATCGACAAGATGGCGCAGCATCTCCATTTTCTCACGCTGGCCCTGCAGCGTCTTCACGTCTTTCGCCATACCCGGGAAAATAACATTCTGATGGACTGGGAACGCGCGGAAGCTTTCTTTGACCTCTCCGGGGCCGGAACTTTTTATGTTTCTTTCCCGATGAAATCCCTGTACCCCTCCTCCGAGCTCACTGCGGCCGTTCCGGATTCACTCCGGACCGCGCTCTTCGACGCGCATATCAAAGAATGCAAAGCCGCGCAGCGCTTCGGCGTCATCGGATTGCTTGAGGAATTTCACGCCCATTATGCTGAAGCGCGTTTTTATGCCGACATGCTCCCCGCCTACCGGCTGGCGGAAGGCTCGGAAGCCGACGGACTTCTGGCCTGGGTCCAGAATTCGCAGGGTTCGATCGGCGCTTTTTATGAATTCGATTTCTTTATTCTGGAGTACCTGCTTTACATGAAGCGGCAATACGCGGCTGATTATGAAGCTTTAAAATCCTGCCGGCCGTTTGTGGATGCCTATGGCGCGATTCGTTCACTGTACGGCGCTCTCGCGGACCAGTTCATGAACACCATCCGGGCCGAGACCCGGCGCCTGAATTCTCCCGGGAAGACGGAGGCCGGCTACACCGACAATATCCTGTGGATCCGAACAGGCGACAGCAACAGGGGCGCCCGCGTGTTCACCGAGCGGCAAAAACTTGCGTCCGCGGCCGACAGCATCCGCCATGCACCGATCATCGCGGATTTTTCGAAGTGACTTCCGGGAAACGCGGCAACCGGTGCAGCACCTCTTTTCAGATCACCACGGGCTCATGACTTTTCCGGTTCAAACTGATTCTTCGCCTGCCAGAAGGACGGCAGATGGCGGATCAGATAGGCCAGGCTTTTGCGGTGCTGCCAGAGGCGGCGGCGGAAGCGCCTGCGCCAGCCGGGATCGGAATAGAAGCGTTTGACGTGTTCATTGTACAGCTGATCCAGCCGTTCGCGTGAGGAAATTCCTTTCGGGATAAAAACGAAATTAAGGCAGTTCATCAGACGCCAGTCTTCCTCGAAGGTCCCCTCGTCGCGGATGCCGGACCACAGCGGCGCGCCGGGAAACGGCGTAAACTTGGCCATGTTCATGTCGTCGAGGCCCAGCGATATGATGAAATCGGACGTGCGCTTGACGGAGTCTTCCGTCTCGCCCGGCAGCCCCATCATGAAAAGTCCCTTGGCGCGCAAACCCGCCGCCTGAATCCGGGAAACGGTATCACGGACCTCGTCGAGTGAAACGCCGGATTTGTGGCGCGCAAGCATTTCGGGATCCGCCGATTCGATGCCCAGCGACACCATCAGACAGCCCGCGTCTTTGAGCATTTTCAGCAAGTCGTCATCCGTGTAGCCGACGCGCACGGCGCAGTTGAAGTTCATCCCGAGAGGCCGGCGCGCGAGTTTCCCGCACAGTTCCACAATGCGTTTGCGCTGGGCGGTAAAAAGATCATCGTAAATATTCACGTGGCGCACGCCAAACCGGTCATGCAAATATTTCATGTGTTCGTAAATGTAAGCCGCCGAGTTGTAGCGAAACCCTTTTTGAAAGACGGACCGGTCGCAGTAGGAGCACTGATACATACAGCCGCGCGACGTAATCATCGTCGCTCCGGGCGTCTGCGTGTAGCTGAAAAGAGGCAGATGATAATCACGGGGAAAGCCGCGCAGTTTTTCATAGGCCGGAAACGGCAGGCTGTCGAGGTCGGCGATATGCGGCCGGGAAATATTCGCCACGGCCGTCCCGCCGGCCTCCCGGCGGACGAGCCCCGAAATGCCGGCCGGGTCGTCTCCCCGGGCCAGTTCGCTCAAGGTCAGTTCCCCCTCGCCCGCCGCCAGATAATCGAATGCCGGATAACGATCGAGCAGCTTTTCCTTCAAAGCCGAAACATGAACGCCTCCGCAGACCGTGGTGATACCGGGCCGGCTTTCCTTGATCATTTGCGCCATTTCGGCCGCATCGGGAAAGGACGACGTGGTGGCCGAAAATCCGACGATCTGCGGCCCGAGCGCCAGAATCCGCCGGACCTGTTCGGTGAGGTCCGCCGGCGCGTCGGGGCCCAGGCAGTCAAAGACCTGCACGTCATGACCATCGCCTTGCAGCCGGGCCGCAATGGAGAGCATCCCCTGCGGCACCATGCGGTTGGCGATATCCGTGATGTCGCGCCGGCCGGGAAACCAGTTGAAGCCGCGCGGGTGAACCAGGGCAATGCATTTTCTTTCTCGGGACATGGGGGTGGCCGTTTCAGTCACATCATTCAATTCCGCAGCTACGTTTTCGCTACGATGACGCCGGTCCTGCCGGAAGCCAGGTGATTATAATGGATCAGGAGAGAGGCCGGATTTCTTCTCAGGGCGCGGGCTATACCGAAGGCGGAGGCGGTCGGGTGAATACCGCAGGACTGCAGATAATCCTGCAGACCAAACCCCTCGGGCGCATCCGGATTCCTGAGGCGAAATCCCGGAAGCCAGACGTGGCGGCGACCTTCCGCGGCGGCGGACGACAGGAGGGAGTTCCCTTCGCTTCTCAAATATTCGGCAGGGGATATCGCCGCGGAATGCATCTGCACGGTCAGAATCTCACCGATTTGTTCCGGCTGATCCACTCCGAGCAAAACCCAGGAACTGCCTTCGCCGATGGGAAGATCACGGCAGTTCGCGGGCGATGTATTCATGCGTTCACGGTATTCCTCGACGGTCGGTGTATAAACGTCGCAGCCTCCGACCAGCGCCAGATCGATTTCACCGCTTTCGAGATAGCTTTGCGCCAGCCACAGCGCGGCCTCGAAAGAAAGCTCCTCATCCGATACCGTTAAAATGACCCCCCGGATGTCGGAGGCGCGCGCCAGAAAAAATGCGGCGGCGTTGCTGACCGAGTTGGCAAACTGATTCGGGCTGGGAAATCCGCCGGCGTGTTTGAAGACCTGCGTGACGAAGGGCAGAATCTCATCCCCGTTGCCCAGACCCGTTGCCAGAAAAATACCGGCCCGCTTGTTCTTCAAGGCCGCGGGCGGCGCTTCTCTTAAACAGGACATCGCGCCCGCGCAGACCATTTTGATAAACCGCCCGGCACGCCGCATCGGCTGCCCCAGAACCTTCTGCACCATGTCATCGCAGGGATGCGGCAGCGCCGCCTCGTCCCACGGCGAATCTTCATTGGGCGAAAGCGACGGCCCCAGGTAACTGGCGGCGATCACGGACAGGGGGTGCTGCTCTTTTCCTTGATCGTTCATCATCTTGTCCATATCCGGAAGGGTGTCATCCCGCAGGGAACTCTCGCGAGAGTTCCCTACATTTTTCTTATCACATAACTCGTACAGGTCGCCCCGAAGCCGAAGAAGGTAAAGAGATAATCGCCGGCCGGCGCGGGCCGGTTGATTTGCGACGGCGCAAATCCGATCTCCGGATCGATTTCGGTAAAGCCGAAACTCTGCGGGAGGTGCCCTTCTTCGAGGCAGGAAAGCCACAGGGCGGTTTCCACGGCTCCGGCCGCGCCGAGTTCGTGGCCCAGCGCTCCTTTTAATGAAATCACGGGCGGCAGATGACCGCCGAAGACCTTCGCGAGGCCGCGCCCTTCGGAAAGATCGTTATCCCGCGTCCCGGTGCCGTGCGCCTTGACCGCCACAATCGACTCCGGCCCAACGGCCGCCCGCCGCAGGGCCTCTTCCACAACCGTCTTCACCATTTCCCCATCCGTCCCGGCGGAGGTCAGAGACGTATTGTCGTTGTAAAGATAGCCGCCCGCAAGCGCGTAGCGGTTTTCTCCCGCCGCTTTGGCGTGGCCGTCCTCCAAAACGATGCAGGCGGCGCCTTCACCGATCTGCATTCCGGATCGGGTGTTGCAGAACGGCCGGCAGCGTTCGGAATCATACAGCAGGAGGCTGGCAAATCCGTGCAGGGTCATATTCAGAAGCGGCTCGAAGCCGACGACCACCGCCCGGCGGATTTTTTTTTGCCTGAGCAGCTCCGCCGCGACCACCAGAGCATGGGAGCTCGACACGCAGGCCATGCTCAGCGTAAACGCCGGGCCGCCGATGCCGAACTTGGAAGCGATAAGTTGCGTCACTTCACCGGGTCCCCGGTTGCGGCAGGAAATCGGCGGTGGTT
>SBEK01000365.1 GCA_009668925.1 Deltaproteobacteria bacterium | reverse complement strand
ATCTGGATGAGAAGGTTCTCGAAAACGAGCCAACGGTTAACATTATACCTTATTACGCGAACGCTTTCCTGTATTCTTTTTATCGATTGTTCCAGCCACCCGGCCTCATACTTCGTCCCATTGATCTCATCGGCCAGGTCCGTATTGACAATGAGGGAAATGTCGCCTGTTTCATGCGTTACAAAAAGGTCCCTGAGATAGGACAGGAGGAATGCCAGGTACATGGCCGAGGTTTTGTCCGTACGCGACGCTGTTTCAGCAAGCGAGGAGGAAGATGTAAAACCGCGCCTTTTGGCCGATATAGCCTCGGCGAGCTTCGCCCTTAACGAAAAATGTTGTTCGTCAAGCCAGAACAACCCGTTTCCGATGCTCCCGAAAGATATTGAGGATAAAAGGGCTGCCTTTTCGGGTCCGACATTTTCCCGGTCCCTGAAATACTGCTCGAGCTGAGCTTTCGAAAGCACGGAGAAAGGGACGCGGGTGCACCGCGACCGTATGGTCATCGGGATATCCCGTTCAGACGAGGTAACAATGAAAAAATGATTGTAGGGCGGGGGTTCTTCGATCGTCTTCAAAAGGGCGTTGGCCGCTTCCGTGGTCATTGTCTCCGCATTATCGATGATTATCACGCGCTTTTCGCTTTCAAAAGGGTGTTCGGTTATCTCTTTGGATATCATGCGGGAATCATTGATGCCGATCGGGCCCTCATTTTCGATCATAATGAGATCGGGATGGCTTCCCCGATCGATTTTTATGCAGGGCCTGCATTTTCCACAGCCGTTGCCTTTCTCGCAAAATAGGTGACGTGCGAATTCTAGGGCGGTCCTCTTCTTGCCGATCCCTTCCTGCCCGCAGAATAAAAAGGCATGGGGGATGTTGCGGTTTTCCAGGAAATATTTCAGAAAACGTTTTTGTCTGTCATGTCCGATGATATCTTCAAATGCCATAGCTTCTCAAGATGTTGCCGACTTTCGTTTTGATAAGATCATGGATGGCCCCGACCTTAAGGTTGGCGTCCACGACAAAAAATCTTTTAGGGTCCTCTTTTGCAAGCCTCGTGTAGGCCTCCCTGACCCTTTGATGGAATGAGATCTCTTCCGCCTCTATCCGGTCCATATCCGATGCCGCCGCCCTGCGCATCAGGCCTTTTTCGACTGAAATATCCAAAAGTATCGTAAGATTCGGCCGTATCCCCTTTGTCACCATTGCATTGAGGGCGTCGATGATCTGCGTTTCGATCTTCCTTCCCGATCCCTGATAGGCATACGTTGCGTCGGTAAACCTGTCGCAGAGGATTATCTGGCCTTCCTTGACCGCCGGCAGGATAACCTCGTCCATATGCTGGGCCCGCATCGCCATGAATGCCATGAG
>SBEK01000364.1 GCA_009668925.1 Deltaproteobacteria bacterium | reverse complement strand
GTATAAGGTAGTCCAGGGTCACGTGTGTAAGAACATTCGACGACAATCTCATACGGCAAACGGAGCTTGTCTTCAAACACCGCTTTAAAAAAACACTCGTTATTTCAGCCGGGTTGGCCGTAATCCTATTTAAATTACAGGAGTTAAAGATAAATGCTTTGGGTTGAACGCGCAAGAAGAATTCTGCAAGGATCTGTTTTTTCAAAGAACGATGCTCTTGAATTACTGATTTCTCCGGATGACGATCTGCTGGATGTCCTTCATGCAGCCTTCCTTATTCGTCGGCATTACTTTGGCCGCAACGTCACCATTCACGTCATTAAGAATGCGAAGAGCGGCTTGTGCAGCGAGGATTGCGCTTTTTGTAGTCAAGCCGGCGGCGCGAATACGAACGCGCCTCATTACGCAATTCAAAAGGTAGAGGAACTGGTCGCCGGAGCAAAGGATGCCTATCGCCTGAAGGCGATGCGTTACTGTATCGTAACAAGCGGCAAGGCGCCTGAACCCGAAGAGCTCGATACGATCTGTGAGGCGGCAAGGCAGATTAAAAAAGAAGTGCCGATTCAAATATGTGCGTCGTTGGGTATTTTAACGGTCGGCCAGTCGCTGAAATTGAAAAAAGCCGGCGTGGACCGCTTCAATCATAATCTGGAATCTTCAGAAAGATTTTATCCTTCCATCTGTTCAACACACAGTTTTGCCGAACGCAGGAGAACCGCCGAAATCGTTAAAGCCTCCGGTATGGAACTTTGCAGCGGCGGTTTGATCGGCATGGGAGAGTCGCTGGAAGACCGGGTAGAGATGGCATTTGCTTTGCGTGAAGTGGAGGCGGATTCCATCCCGCTGAATTTCCTCGATCCGCGCCCGGGAACGGCTCTTGAAAAGTTGACGAGGCTGGCGCCTGCCGATTGTCTGCGCGCACTGGCCATGTTTCGCTTTGTCCATCCGGACAAGGAAATTCGCGTGGCCGGCGGACGCGAGGCGTGTATGGGGTCGATGCAGGTCCTGTCTCTTTATGCGGCAAACTCTATCTTTACGAAGGGGTATTTGACCACTCCCGGCCAGGGATATGAAGAAGATATGGACATGATTACCAAAGCCGGATTTTACGTGACGGACTGGACGGCGGCTTAGGCGGTAACGGAATTTAAAGGAAACAACGACTATGAGTCTCAACAAAAAGGCGGTGGCGCTTCTGTCCGGGGGACTGGACAGCACGCTGGCCGTCAAGTTAATGATCGATCAGGGCATCGATGTCACGGCCGTTCATTTCACCAGCGTATTTTGCAACTGTTCACCCAAAACGGCGGGATGCAAGATGCACGCGCGCAAAGTGGCGGAAGAATTTTCGGTGCCTATCGAGGTCATCCAC
>SBEK01000177.1 GCA_009668925.1 Deltaproteobacteria bacterium | reverse complement strand
ACCTTTACCGGCAAAGCCATTCGGGCCCTGGCCCAGCAGAGAAAAGCCGCGATGCTGATGGGAATCAATGTTCATACGACCTATGCGATCGCCTTCGGCATGGGCATTGCGGCCGTCGGTGCGGCCGGCGCGGTCCTGATGCCACTGTTCTTCGTTTTTCCCACAGTCGGATCGCTTTTTTCACTCATCGCCTTCGTGGTCGTCATCCTCGGCGGCTACAACAGTCTCGTGGGATCCCTGGTGGCCGGACTGATTATCGGTCTGATCGAAGGGTTCAGCGGATTCTTCATTTCCCCGCACTTAAAGGAAGTCGTGTACTTCGTACTGTTTATATTCATCTTAATCTTCAGACCGACAGGGCTGTTTGGAAAACGATAGGATAGAAAAATGAAACCGCACCTTGGCAAAATCATCGAAGCAGCGAATCGTTTCAGGAAGCCGCTGATCGCGCTGGCCGTTGTGGGGGCTTTGCTGATCCCGCTTCTTCCCCGAAACCCGTTCTATCAGGATTTGATCATCATGATCTTCTTCTGGGCCACGCTGGCCACCGCCTGGAATCTGCTGGGCGGCTTTGCCGGACAGATCTCGCTGGGGCACGCCGGCTTTTTCGGGATCGGGGCCTACACATCCACCATTTTGTATCTGACGTTCGGCCTCTCTCCCTGGATCGGCATGTTTGCCGGTGCCGGCATTGCCATGCTCGTGGCCCTGATTGTCGGGGCGCCGACGTTCCGTCTGACGAGCCATTTTTTCGCGCTGGCCACGCTGGCCTTCGGCGAGGTTTTGCGCCTGCTCGCCTCTTTCTGGCGGGAGATGACCAACGGCGGCGTCGGACTGCTGATTCCCCATCAGCCGGCTTTTAAGAACTTCATTTTTGAGGATAAAACCGCTTACGCGTATATTATTCTCGCCATGCTGGCGGCCGTTCTCATCGTCACGTATATTTTTAAAAGATCACGGTTCGGATACAGCCTGACCGCGCTGCGGGAAGACCCGGGGGCGGCGGAAAGTCTCGGCGTCCATACGAGCCGCGCCAAGATGTATGCCCTGCTCGTCAGCGTCTTTTTTACATCCATTGCCGGTACGTTTTACGCGCAGTACGTGGCGTTTATCGAACCCGATATCGTCTTTGCCTCTCATGTGTCCATTCAACTGGCCCTCCTGTCGATCATCGGCGGAATCGGCACTGTTTTCGGTCCGCTCGTCGGTTCCCTGTTTCTCACGCCGCTGGATATCTTTCTGCGGGGATGGCTGGGCGGTGTTTTTTCGGGTCTTAATTTCATCGTGTACGGCGTCATCCTGATTCTGGCCGTGATGTACTTCCCGCTGGGCATCGCCGGGTGGATCAAGAAAGGGATCGGCAGATTCTCGAAACCGCCCGAGCTGCCGAAAGAAAGTGCTGCCGCGATCGGGAAGGACGCAAAAAAGGCGGCGCGCCGGGAAATCGGCCCGGAGCTCATGACGGTGGATTCCCTTTCCAAACGCTTCGGCGGACTGGAAGCGGTGAAGGATCTGAGTTTCACGGTCCGTGAAGGCGAAATTCTCGGACTGATCGGGCCCAACGGCGCCGGGAAGACGACGGTCTTTAATCTGATCAGCGGGTTTATCGCCCCGGACAAAGGGAAGATCGTCTTCAACGGCCGGGATATCACGGGCCTCAAAGCCCCCCATTGCTTCTGCCATGAATGCATCGGGAGGACCTTCCAGCTGGTCAAACCGTTTCAAAGCATGACGGTTCTCGAAAATATCATGGTCGGGGCTTTTGCGTGCACCCGGCACACGGAGGAAGCAAGGACCGAAGCCTTCGCGATCCTCCGGCGGATTCACCTTTTGCATCACGCCTTCACCCTCGCCTCCAGCCTGACGATCGCCGACCGCAAAAGGCTGGAACTGGGGCGGGCGCTGGGGACCAAACCGAAGCTCTTGCTGCTCGACGAAGTGATGGCCGGACTGACTCCGAAGGAAACGGAGGAAATCATCGGCATCATCAAATCGATCTCCGATGAGGGAATAACGATTATTATGATCGAACACGTGATGAAGGCGGTGATGTCTCTTTCCGACCGGATCGTCGTGATCAACAACGGCATCAAACTCGTGGAGGGTCTCCCCAACGACGTGGTGAAGGACCAGAGAGTCGTCGATGCTTATCTTGGGGGTGCATATCATGCAACTGCTGGGCTTAAATAACGTAACGACCAAATACGGGGATCTGACGGCGATCCGCGACGTATCCCTTGCCGTCCGGGAAGGCCACATCATCTCCATCGTCGGATCGAACGGCGCGGGCAAAACGACGCTTATGAACACCATATCGGGCGTTCTGCCCTGCTTTCAGGGAACCATCTCTTTTGCCGGAAAAGAAATTCAGCGTCTCCCCCCTCATAAAATCGTGGACGAAGGCATCGTCCAGGTTCCCGAAGGAAGGCTGCTCTTTCCCGATATGACGGTGCTCGAGAATCTCGAACTGGGGGCGTTTAATCACCGCTCGCGCAAGGACATCCCCTCGCTTTTGAAGACCGTTTACAATTATTTCCCGAAACTCGAGGATCGCGAAGATCAACTGGCGGGAACGCTGAGCGGCGGCGAGCAGCAGATGGTGGCCATCGGCCGGGGATTGATGGCGAGGCCGAAACTGCTGATGCTGGACGAGCCTTCCCTGGGCTTGAGCCCGCTGATCGTCAAGACGGTTTTTGAAACGATTGAAAAGATTAAATCGGACGGCATCACGGTGCTGCTTGTGGAGCAGAATGTGCTGCAGTCCTTGATGATTTCCGACGATGTGTACGTCCTGGAAAACGGATCGATCATCCTCAACGGGCGGGGAAAAGACCTGCTCAATGATCCCAGAGTCAGGGAGGCTTACCTGGGAATCTAGCCAAGATTTCCGGTGAAAGCCTGCATATAAGGGTGCTGTAAATAAGATTGATTAGGAGGATTGAAATGAAGAGATGGTCTGGTAAATTGATTACCGCGTTGTGTTGTCTGACGATGCTGGCTGTTTGGCCGTTTGGCGCCAAAGCCGCGGATGTGTTTCGAATCGGAGCGCTTTATCCTTTAAGCGGGCCCATGGCGTTACTGGGGACTCATGATATGAACGGCGTGGAATTGGCCACGGACATATTCAATGAGCGCGGCGGCGTCAAAGGCAAGAAGGTGCAGCTGGTCAAGGCGGACGGACCGACCACGGATGCGGCCCGCAGTGAAGCGGAGCGTCTGATCAACGTTGAAAAAATAAATGTGATCTTCGGCACGTACTCCAGTTCGCTGTCGTTCGTCGCTTCCGCCGTGGCGGAGAAGGGCAATAAGATATACTGGGAGACCGGCGCGATCGCCGACAACATTACGCAGCGAAACTTCAAATATCTCTTCCGGACCAGTACGAATTCCAGCGCCTTCGGTTTTGCGGCGGCTGATTTCATTATGACGAAACTGGCCAAAGACCTGAAGATCAATGTCAAGGATCTCAAGGTGGCGATTGCCCATGAAGATTCGCTTTACGGAACGTCGGTGATGGCCGCGGCCGGAAAGCGCCTGAAACAAAACGGTGTCAATGTCGTTGCTCAGGAAAGCTACAGCAAGACCGTAACAGACCTGGCGCCGATCGTGATGAAATTCAAGATGCTGAAGCCGGACATTATTCTGACGACCTGCTACACCAATGATGCGATTTTGTGGTCCCGCCAGATGCGGGAAATGAATTTGAATGTTAAAGCCTTCGTCGGAACGGGCGGCGGCCACGGCGTTCTCGATTTTGCCAAGGCGCTGGGAAAAGATTCGGACGGCGTGTTCAGCGCCGACTTCCCGCTTGTCAAAGATCCGAAGAGCCTCAGCCCGAAGCTCGATCCGCCTCTGAAGACGGTTTTCGAACGCTACAAGAAGAAATACGGCGATTACCCCGACCTGCATGCCATGTCCGCCTTCACCGGCGCCTGGGTCTTCTATACGCAGGTGCTGGCCAAAACGGCTTCTCTGGATCCCGACGCGGTCAAAGCGGCGGCTTTCAAGATCGACATCCCCGCGGGCGGAACCCACATGGGATGGGGCGTGAAGTTTAATGAAAAGAGCGCCGAACCGGGTCAGAATGAACGCGCGTTTTCGGTGATGATGCAGTGGCAGGGTGGTTTAAATTACTGTGTATGGCCTGATAAATACGCGGAGCGCAAAGCGATCATGATTCCGCTGCCCGAATGGCAGACCAGGAAATAAAGGACCTGAACCTTCCGGCGCGATCGCCTGGCGGCGCGCCGAAGTATACATAGAGGCATCAGATGAAATCCGTCTCCGTTCTTTTCTTCGGCTTCGGGCGGAGGCGGCTTTCATCGCGTGCCGGGCTGGATATGGAGCCTGCGAAAATAAATTATCGTTTCGGTGTCTGCCCTCGTGCGACCTTCAGGTTATCAGGGTAAGAAACGAAGTGACTGAGAAATCCATATCCCGAGCGCAGGCGAGGGATCTTAAGATTTCTCCCTGCGGTCGAAATGACAAAACGTTGATTTCCGCAGGTATCTGCCAGCCGACGGGTTTTGAAATTTTTACAAAGGAGTAAAAGAAATGATTTCCGGGAAAGAGTACAAAGAAAGGATGATGAAGCTCCGGCCGAATGTTTATCAGCAGGGCAAGCTGGTGGACCGGTTCGATCCGAGCATCATCGGCGGCATCGAGGTAATCGCCGCCACATATGATTATGCCGCCGATCCGGAGTTTGGCGGTGTAGGCGTCGCGACCTCGCATATCACCGGCGAAAAAGTCAACCGCTTCACCCATATCCACCAGAACATGGAGGACCTGCTCGCCAAGCAGAAGATGACGCGCCTGTATTGCCAGGAAGTGGGCGGCTGCATCCAGCGCTGCATGGGCATCGATGCGCTAAACGCCCTGTCGATCGCGAGCTTCGACGCCGACCAGAAACACGGCACGCACTACTATACCAACTTTATCGAATTCATGAAAAAGGTCCAGAAAGAAGATCTGTCGCTGGTCTGCGCCCAGACCGATGTCAAGGGGAACCGGGCGTGGCGTCCCGGAAAGCAGAAAGACCCGGATCTCTACCTGCGCGTCGTGGAAAAGAGGGCCGACGGCATCATCGTCAACGGCGCCAAAGCGCATAATTCCTGCTCCGCGTACGCGGACGAGATCGTTGTTCTTCCCACCCGCAATATGGTCGCCGACGAGACGGACTGGGCCGTGGCGTTCTCCGTTCCCGCCGACGCGGAAGGCATCTATCTCATTAACGGCGCCTTCAATCCGCCCCAGCATAAAAGGATGGAGTCGCCTTACTGCAAACAGGGTGAATCGCACTCCATGACGATTTTCGACCATGTCTTCGTTCCCTGGGACCGCGTTTTCCTTTGCGGTGAAACGGAACAGGCCGGCAAAGCGGCGCTGTTTTTCGCTTTGTACCACCGCCACAGTTACACCGGATGCAAAGCGGCCGTTTCGGAGATCTTCACCGGGGCGACGGCTCTCGCGGCGGAATACAACGGCATTGCCAACGCCCAACATGTGCGCCACAAGCTGGCGGACATGATCCAGGTGGTCGATTTGATTTACGCGTCGGGCATCGCGGCGGCCATGACCAGCACGATGGCCGCCTCCGGCACCTGCATTCCCGATACCAATTACTGCAACGCCGGCCGGATGCTGGCGGGAGAGGCGATCTACGGAGAGTATGAAGCGCTGGCGGCCATTGCCGGCGGATTGGCGGCGACGTTGCCTCATGAAGACGACTTCTTCAATGAGACCACGCGGCCCTTTCTGGAAAAATACATCATGCGCGTTCCGGAAATCTCCGCTGAGAATCAGCACCGCGCCTTCCGGCTTTTCCAGGACATGATGTCCTCGGCCTGGGGCGGACATAAGCTGATCGATGCGCTGCACGGCGGCGGTTCGCCGGTGATCGAGAAAGTCGCCATTTACCGGGACCACAACATCGAGCATTCGAAAAACATCGCGAAAAGGCTCGCCGGTATTCAATATGAAGGCTCGACGAAAGGCATATTCCGGGAAAAACATTCCTGGTATTAGACATGCGGAAGCAGGCGGCAGGGCCTACCGCGGGGGCTCCGGCAAAGGTGCGGGAGCCATTGCCCGGCCGCCGAATCCCGTAGGAAAGCAAAGAGGAGCAACGATCTATGAAGAAAGTAAAACCGGGACCTCTCTCTGACGTAACCATCCTCGATTTTACCTGGGTGTTGGCCGGTCCCCATGCGGCGAAGACGCTTGCCGATATGGGCGCCAACGTAATCAAAGTGGAGAAGTACGGAGACGGCGCCAATGAGAGATGGCAGAATCTCCGGGTCGCGCACGACGGTGTGACGCAGAGTTCCTATCACATCAATGTCAACCGCGGTAAGAGGAGTCTGTGCATCGATATGAAGCACCCGCGCGGCTTTGAAATCATCATCGAGATGATCAAGAAAAGCGACATCATCTTCGAAAATTTCGCGCCGGGTGTCATGGAGCGGCTCAAACTGGATTACGAGTCGGTGAAAAAAATCAAGCCCGACATCATCTATTGTTCCATTTCTTGCTTCGGCCACTGGGGCCCCTCGAGCCACAAACCGGGTTATGATGTGATCGCTCAGGCCGCCAGCGGCTGGGTGGGGCGGAGCAATCCGCCGATTATGGCGCCGGTCTCCATCGGCGACACGACGGCCGGGATGCACGCCTGCACGGCGATGCTGGCCGCGCTGCACCACAAGACCGTCACCGGAGAAGGGCAGAACATCGACATTTCCATGGTGGACTGTCTGTATTCCCTGCATGAACATGCCCTGCCCTGGTACTGGGCCGGAGAGGCTCTCGGAAATCCGGTCCGGATGGCCAAAACCGGTCAGACCATTGTCTCGTCCGCGCCTTACGGGATTTACAACGGGAAAAACGGCGCCATCGCGATTGCCAGCATGTCGGAGAACCGCTGGCATCCGCTGATCGAATGCCTGGGGTCTTCCTGCGACTGGATGAAAACGGATCCGAGGCTCATCGATGTGCCGACGCGCAGCCTTCCCGAGAATACCGCCATCGTTCACGAAGTCGTCGAGGCCTGGGTCATGTCGCAGGATTCGGTTGAAGAAGCCGAGCGCAAGCTCGAAGCCGCCGGAATTCCCTGCTCGCGCGTGAAGGAACTGGACGAAGTTGCCACGGTCGATCCCCACATCAACGCCCGCGAAATGAACCCGAAAGTGTACCAGCCCTTTCTGGGGCCCGTGAGAATGTTCGGCAGTCCCTTTAAATTTTCCGAAACGCCCTCCGCGATCAGGGGATACGCCCCGTTTCTGGGAGAGCATAACAGGGAAATTCTAACGCAGGTCCTTAATTATTCTCCCGGTGAGATCGACGCGCTTTATCGGGAAAAAGTTCTTTATGAAGCGCCGGAAGTGGAGCGTCTGCCTGAGGAACTGGCCAAGGAGCCTGCGTCGGATCAATAGCGTACGGCAATCATGCCGTAAAATAATTTGTGTCCCCCTCCTTAGAAACCTGTCGCGCCCCGGGGGGTCAGATGAAGGCCGGCAACACATGCGGCCCTGATCCTTGTTTACGGAAATGATCCTGCCGGGGCGCGGCAGGATACTTTGGCGCCCGGAGGAGGGCGTCGCGGTAAAGAAGGAGTATGTCTTCTCTAGAATATTTGATATGAGGATTGTGGTTCGTGTTTTTTATCAGGCCGGACCGGCGTTGATGCGCGGCGGGCGGCGATATAACAGCGTTCCTTTTCCGCCCCGGCAGCCTGCCGCGGGGAGGGTGATTCAAATCAGGGAGCTCATATGAAAAAGACGATGCATTATATTGATCACGGCCGGGGAGGCAAGGCTTCCTGCATGCAGGTTAAAGAGACCGCTTTGCCTGAGCTCAAGGCCGGCGAAGTATTGATTGAAGTGGCTTATACCGGCGTCAACCGGCCCGACGTCTTGCAGCGCGCGGGGCTTTATCCGCCGCCTCCCGGAGCCTCGCCCATCCTGGGTCTGGAAGTCGCCGGGACCATTGCCGCCGCGGCCGGCGATGTCACGCAGTGGCGGGGTGGCGATGCCGTTTGCGCGCTTGTCCACGGCGGCGGGTATGCCGAAAACTGCGCCGTACCCCCGGCGCCTTGCCCGCCGGGTCCCCCGGGGCTTTCTCTTTCCGAAGCGGCGGCGCCGCCGGAGAATTATTTTACCGTCTGGGCGAATGTGTTTTGACGCGGCGCCCTCAGGCCCGGCGAAAAAATTCTCCTTCACGGCGGGGGGGGGGGGG
>SBEK01000176.1 GCA_009668925.1 Deltaproteobacteria bacterium | reverse complement strand
AAGATGGGCCGCTCGCGATTTCTGTCTCATCTGGAGCTGGCGGCGGCGCTCACCCGCGCCCTGCGCCGCAGTTCTCTTGCTCTGGCCTACTCGGCGGGCTTTCATCCGCATCCGAAGATCTCCTTTGCCACCGCCACCTCCGTGGGCATGGCAAGCTGTCAGGAATACATGGACGTCACAGCCCTCGAGTATCCACAAGACCTGTCCATATTGAAAAACGAACTCAACGCCGCGCTGCCCGAGGGTGTGGAGATCACGGACATAGAATTGCTTCCCTACGTCGCTAAAGATCTGGCCCGCGCGCTTTACGGCTTTACCTATGAGCTCGCGCTGCCCCCGGATACGGACGACCGGAGGCTTAGCGACATCGCGCGCGGCATCGAGAAGTTCCTGGCCGCCGCCTCCTTCCCGATTTCCAGATTGTCCAAAGGCAAGACGGTCATCCGGGACATCCGCCCGTTTGTCGAGGCGATGACCTTTGACCCCCGGGAGAAAAAAGTGGCGCTGACCCTGCGCCACGCCCAGGCGGGTTCGGTTCGCCCGATCGACGTCATTGAACATGTTCTGGGCTTCCCCGCCGATCAGATTCAACGGGTTAATATCATCAAAACCCAAACCATCCTGAGGTAAAGAAATAGGAACCACAGGCTATTCAATTCTTGGTATTAGGTTACCGATATAGAATGCATATATTATGTATGTTGGGTCCTGTGGTTTTACGGAATAAAATCAGCAAGATATTGTATTCATTGAAATAAATTAACATTGACAGTTGATAAAATTTGTCTTATTTAAGAGCCAAACATAATAACAGACACACAAATTTTCGGTTCAAACCATGATCGCCTATCAAAAAGAAAAAATCGAGAATTCTATCTGCTTTTTCGCAAGCGAGCACATAAAACAAACCAAACAGCCTCTTCATCAGACGTTTTTATATAAATATCTGGCGTTTCTCGATTTTAAAATTCTTAAGGAAACAGGCAGACCTTGTTTGGGGTTATCCTATAAGGCCATGGAGCATGGTCCTGTTCCAATGGAGATATACGGCAAACTCCATGAATTCAAATCACCTTGTTTTACTTACACGGACGGGCAGGAAAACAAAATAACGATCCAACCGAAAGGCAAGCCGAATCTCGATTACTTTTCTCAAAAAGAGATAAAGCAGATGCAAAGGCTCATTGAAATTTTCGCCCAAAAATACGTAAAAGCCGGTCTGATAAGTGATGCCAGCCATCAAGATATCATTGCCTGGAAAAAGACCTGGAACAAATGCCGCAACGGCATGATCGATTACAGTGCTGAATTCGACGATAATCTTTTTAAGAAGAAAGAGGAAGAACTCTCTTACCCTGAAGAAAGTTTTCTCATTTACAGAGCCTTGGGAACTTGAATCTTGAAGTCGGTACGCTATTCAGGTGGGATCAATTTCCTGAACCGAGATATGGCACCGAAACAAAAGCCCGTTGGTTTATCTATCTTGGTGAAACGGGAACCTTTTCTCAAATTGCTCTTGTTTACCTAGCCACCACAACTACTCAAATAGAAAATTTTCAATCCGGCGAGACACGCTCAGGTCACGATCATTTCAAATTTGAAAAACGTCAATTCATCATGTTTGACTGCGATTGTGTTATCGATTTTGACGAAAAACCTTACACGATCGAAAAAGATAAATTGCTGAGGAGCCAAGCGAATATCATCGAAAAGGGAAAGCTGAACGAACAGACGATGCACATGATATACAAGAAATTCCTTCAGTCAGGCTCACTATCCAAAATGGAAATGCTTGATCTTCACAGCAGTTTCAATAAGGCCGGCATTACCGGCCTGAAGAAACCGAAATAAAAAAGCCATCCACTTCTTCGCGATATTGCGAGAGAGATGCCTACCCCATCTCCAGCAGGATCTTGTTCATCTCCTTGATTTCATCGCGCAGCGCGGCGGCTTTTTCGAATTCCAGCTCCTTCGCCGCCTGCTTCATGTCCGCCGTGAGCTTTTTAATGAGCGCCGGCAGATCTTCTTCTCTATCCGGAATAGCCTTCCCCCGGGTATCCACGGGTATCGTGACATAGTCGGCTTCGTAGATGGAGCCGAGAACGTTGCTGATCGACTTTTTGATGGTTTCGGGCGTGATGTCGTTTTCTTCGTTATACCTCGCCTGGATCGTCCGGCGGCGCGAGGTTTCATCAAGGCAGGCCTGAATGGATCTGGTGATTTTATCGGCGTACATGATGACCTTGCCGTTGACGTTTCTCGCCGCGCGGCCGCTGGTCTGAATGAGCGATCGTTCGGAGCGCAGGAAGCCTTCCTTGTCGGCGTCAAGGATCGCCACCAGCGACACCTCCGGTATATCCAGGCCTTCGCGCAGCAAATTGACGCCGACCAGGACATCAAACTCTCCCAGACGCAGATCGCGGATGATGCCGACACGTTCCAGCGTATGAATGTCCGAATGCAGATAGCGCACACGGATGCCCAGGCCGCTGTAGTAATCGGTCAAATTTTCCGCCATGCGCTTGGTCAGGGTCGTGACGAGCACCCGCTCCTCCCTTTTGATGCGCAGGCGGATTTCTTCGAGCAGATCATCCACCTGCTGCCTCGCAGGTTTGATTTCGATTTCCGGGTCCATGAGCCCCGTCGGCCGGATGATCTGCTCCACGCGGATGCCGTGCGCTTTTTCCATCTCGTAGACGGCCGGCGTCGCCGAAATATAAATTCGCTGATTGGGCAGAGCCTCGTACTCTTCAAAACGCAAGGGCCGGTTGTCCAGCGCGGAGGGCAGACGAAACCCGTATTTGACGAGCGTTTCCTTGCGTGACCGGTCGCCGCGGAACATGCCGGCCACCTGCGGCAGCGTGGCATGACTCTCATCGATGATGATCAGAGCGTCCTTCGGCAGATATTCCATGAGCGTCGGCGGCGGTTCACCGGGCTTGCGGCCCGTCAGGTGGCGGGAATAGTTTTCGATGCCCTGGCAGTAGCCCATTTCCTCCATCATTTCCAGATCGAAGTTGGTGCGCTGCTCCAGGCGCTGCGCCTCCACGAGTTTATTTGCGGCCTTGAGTTCGGTAAGCGTCACGGCCAGCTCGGCGCGGATATCGGCTGTGGCCCGTTTGAGATTATCCTGCGTCGTCACATAGTGGCTGCCGGGATAAACGGCCGTCCGGGTGAGCGACCCCATCTTTTTGCCCCGAAGCGGATCGATCAGATGAATGGCCTCAATCGTATCGCCGAAAAATTCCACCCGGAGCGCCTGCTCATCCTCATAGGGCGGGAAGATTTCGACCACATCGCCGCGCACGCGGAACGTTCCCCGGTGAAAATCGATGTCGTTTCGTTCATACTGAATTTCAATGAGCCGCTTCAATATCTCTTCGCGGGGGATTTCTTTGCCCACTTCCAGCTGGACGATCATGCCCAGATAGGCTTCGGGCGATCC
The DNA here is from genome assembly GCA_009668925.1 of Deltaproteobacteria bacterium. The sequence continues at coordinate 4,799 of SBEK01000176.1, read as the reverse complement.
CAGGCCGTAAATGCAGGACACGCTGGCGACAATGATGACGTCGCGGCGCGTCAGCAGCGCATAGGTCGCCGCGTGGCGCAGCTTGTCGATTTCTTCGTTGATCGCGGAGTCTTTCTCGATATAGGTGTCGGTCGTCGGCAGGTAGGCTTCCGGCTGATAGTAGTCATAATAGCTGACAAAGTATTCCACGGCGTTTTCCGGAAAAAGGCTCTTGAACTCTTCATACAGCTGCGCGGCCAGCGTTTTATTGTGCGCGATCACCAGCGCCGTCCGGCCCGTACGCGCGATGACATTGGCGATGGTGAAGGTTTTGCCGGAGCCGGTCACGCCTAAAAGCACCTGATGGCCAAGGCCTGCCGCCAATCCCTGCGTCAATTTATCGATCGCCTGCGGCTGATCCCCGCTCGGAATGAAATCCGTACTGAGTGAAAATTTCTCCATTTTGTCTTTCTGCTTAAATAGTCCGTCTACTGCCCACCATTCACGTTTCGTCCATCACTTCCCGTTGGCCTGAAAAGGGACCTTCAGATAGGCCGTCGCTTCCAGACGCGCCGCCCCATCGGCGCCTTCGACTTTGAGCACCCGCCGGTAATAGTCCTCCGCATATTTGCGCTCCTGGCGAAGATCATGGATCATCCCCAGGTACAAAAGCGACCGGGCCATCGTGCGGATATTGTAAAATGATTTATCCTGCATTGCTTTTTGAAAATTGGATTCCGCCCGGCCGTATTCCCCGCGGTTGAAATGGATGCGGCCCAAGAGCTGGTAATAGCGCGGCCGGAGTTCGGGCACGAAAGAGAACGCGCCGGAACTGATGTTCCTGTCGATGCGCGCGGCCACGGCTTCCGCCTCCGCAAAACGCTTCAACTCCGCCAGCGTTACGCCCAGGGTAAAATAGAAATTGTAATTGTCGGGAAACCGCCGGTTGAGCTCCTGGATGACAGGAAGCGCTTTCGCCGGCTGCCTCTCGTAGCTGAGATAGATCGTCGCCAATTCCACGAGCGCAATATCCTTGAGGAGATATCCTTTTTGCGCCGCCGTTTGTATTTCCTGAAGACCCTTTTGCCGATTTCCGGGAGTGATCAGGTGTGAAGACAAAAAGCCGGTTACACCCGGAAAGTGGTCGATGTGGTAGTGGAGCAGACCCATCAGAAAATCGACGTCGTAATTATTCGGATCGGCGGCCTTTGCCGTTTCGAGATACTTCCAGATATGCGAGGTTTCCTGAGCCATGACCCAGTATTTTTTTTCCTTGATGGCCCAGTGCACTTTGGCGATCTTGGCCAGCCCTACGGCCAAATTGGCTTTGCTGTCTTTGGGATGCTCGGCAATTCTTTTTTCTCCGCGCCAGAGAGCAGCTTCGGAATAAGAGATGATCTCTTCCCTTTCCTTCTGCCGCTGGGCCAGCGTAAAGCACATTTCATAGGCAAACAAATGCAGCATGGCTTCCAGAGCGTAACCCGTCGGATTGTCCGGTTCGATTTCCAGAGCCCTTTTCAGAGACGCATCGGCGCCCGCGGCGTCCTGATTAAACGATTTATGGATCGCCTCCAGGAGACAGACCTGGTACGTGCTGTTGCGCAATTCCGTTATACGTCCGTCGGCTGCAAAAACCGGAGCCGCCGCCAGAATACAAAGCGCAAAAGAAACAAGGATCGATATTGCTTTCCATGGACTTAAGGCTGTAATGGCGAGCCGCCCCTCGGGCGGCGTGGCCATCTCACACACTTTCATGCCAATTCTTCCCATTTCTTACTCATAGTTTCTGTAAGTGTGTCCGCTCACAATTGAACGGCACTTAGATTTCCGTCCCACCCAAGCGGCGGCGGCACCCTGCATCGTCATTGGAGGCGACGCTGAGGAGCCGTGGCAACCTAATAAGGAGATTACTCCATGAGATTACCACGCCGTCTGAGAGACGGCTCGTAATGACAGCCCGGGATTGCCACGCGGACCAAGGGTCCGCCCGCAATGACAGCATGGGGAGGCTTTTCAAATACGTCCAGGTGCAAGGCCCCCAAAATATCATGGACTGTTCAAACGTGCCCGAATGCAAGGCGCGCAAGACCTGAGCCGTGAGGCGTACTTTTACGTACGTTGAACGGCACAGGGTGCAGCGCAACGCAGCAGGCGGGTGCGTTGTAAAGCCTGCGGCTTTACCGGCAAGGAATATTTCCATCAATCCTATTGCGCCTCCCTTCGGGAATGCGCTCCCGGTCAACAGCCACTGTTTTCAGGGGCTTTTCAAATACGTCCAGGTGCAAGGCCCCCAAAATATCATGGACTGTTCAAACGTGCCCGAATGCAAGGCGCGCAAGACCTGAGCCGTGAGGCGTACTTTTACGTACGTTGAACGGCACAGGGTGCAGCGCAACGCAGCAGGCGGGTGCGTTTCAACAGTCCGCTCTAGAGGAAGAGGACCGGTTCTCGCAGTATCGCCTCCCTCGCCCTTCCCGCACAGGCCGCCGCGTCCGGATGCGAATCCTTGAGCGCGGCGATCTGCCGCAGATTGTCCCCCGTGCGGAAGACCAGCGAGGCCATGTCGCCTTCCGCAACGCCTGTAGCCTTGATCACATCTTCCCAACTGCGTCCCTGAGCCCAGTAATACATGGCGACGCCCGCCGATGTGCGAAGCTTAGCGCTGACAAACCCCGCCGCCTCCAGACGGCGGGACAGCGGCCTGACGGTTACCAGCATTTTACGTAATGCGGCCATCAGTTTATGCGGCAGTTCTCTCGTCAGCAACTGCATTTCATCGTCGCGGTCATACGCGAAAACCGCCACAACGGCGGCCAGCAATTTTTCGTTATCTTCGGGCAAAGCATTTTGCCTGAGGCACTCGGCGACAAGGAGCGGATGATCCAGCCGCAGATGCGCCGCCCATCGTCCGTCGTCCGTGAGCCTGCCCGCGTCATCCACAAAACCTTCCCGCTGCAAAAATTCCAGATGCAGCGAAAAGTCCTTCCACAGCACATCCGCGGCGGACGACCGGAATGAATTCGTTTTGCTTTGCTGCCAGGCGGCAAACGATTTTTCAAATATTTTTTTCACGTCGGCCGGAGTCTGGGAAAGAAGCAGATTCAACACCATCGCGAAATCATTCCTCAACTGGCTCAAAATATTTTCCGGCGCCGCATGGAGCAGTTTCCGGATGTGCCCCAGATCCATAAACCGGCCGGCAATCGCCAGCATGAACCCGATGTTGTCCTGACCGCGCCGGCCCGCCCTTCCCGTCATCTGCCGGAATTCCGTTGCGGTAAGCGGCGCAAAATCACGGCCGTTAAACTGGTCGGAATTAAACAGCACAATGGTCCGCGCTGGAAAATTCACGCCTGCGGCAATCGTGGAGGTGGCAAAAATCGCCCGCAGATGCCCCCGGCTCATCATTTCTTCAATGAGGAGCTTCCAGGCGGGCAGCTGCCCTCCGTGATGCGCCGCCAATCCCGCCGCCCGGAGCGCCTTGATCTGCCGGTGTGCGCCGAGACTCGGAAAGCGGTCCAGCATCTCATACAAATCATCCGTAAACGTATCGCCGGCTTTAAGCGGCGTCAGTCCCGAACGGCAAGACAGCGCCGCATCGCATTCCGCCCGCGATTTCAGAAAGAAGATGGCCGGCAGGAGATTGAAGCGCTCGAGCACGCGGATGATCCCCGCATAATCCGGCGGACGCTGGCTCCCCCGGGGCCGGAACTTGTCCTTCTTCAGGAATTCGCAAACGGCCGGACCGGCTTTTTTTCCCTCCAGGTATGGGTGCAGGCAGCCGGAAGGATGCAGGAACATCGGATACAGAGGCACGGGACGCGCCTCCTCACGAATAACGGCGCAGGGCTTCCGGCGGATGGAAGAGAGCCAGGCCGCGATCTCATCGCCGTTCCCGATGGTGGCCGAAAGCAGGAGCAGATTCACCCGAGCGGGCAGATAGATCATGATTTCTTCCCAAACAACGCCGCGGTCGGCGTCGCCCAGAAAATGCGCCTCATCCAGGATGACCAGATCGCAGGAGAGGTCCAGCCCTTCGTGCATCGCATCATAAAGCTGATTGCGCAGAATCTCCGTCGTGCCGACAATAATCGGCGCTTCGGTATTTTCTTTCGTATCGCCCGTGATAATGCCGACGTTTTCGGGGTCGAAATGTAGACCAAACTCTACCCACTTGGAATTCGAAAGCGCCTTGAGCGGCGAGGCATACCAGGAACGTCCGCCTTTTTCCATAACGGATAAAATCGCCTCCCGGGCGATCCAGGTTTTGCCCGAACCGGTCGGCGCAATCACCAGGCAATCATTTTGCCTCACGGCGGCAAGTGCGCGCACTTGAAAGTCATCCGGGACAAAGGGAACGGACGGCGGCTTTCCTATCCTGGCCAAAACACTCTTCAACGGCGCCGTGATATCAGGCTTCATGTAGGAGAATACCGCAGGCCTTCCGGATTTCCGGCCGGGGCGTCCGTGAGCGTGATGCAGGGGAATCTTTTTATGCGCCATTTTTTCTTTCATGATGATAATTTGTAGCATAATGCCGGTTAATGGTAAAGCAAGGCCTGCGGCACGGAATCCCCGCAAATACGAACAAGGATCAGCGGTAACCGGCCCGTCTTCGCCGCCATGCCCAAAGACGTCCTTCCCGCTCCGCTCCAACCGTTTTCCCAAATACACCGGCCGCTGTGCTATCCGGCCCCGGTCGCGCCGCGGGAAGATACCTTGAATCCATGGCTTTGGATTTGGGCCGGATTTTCCCCGGACGGCGTGGGAAAGTCTATCTGATGCCCCGGGTTTGTCCTGCAGGACGGAAATCCCCGCAA
>SBEK01000363.1 GCA_009668925.1 Deltaproteobacteria bacterium | reverse complement strand
GATCAAATGATCCGCGTCGCCTTGATGGACACGAAGGAAGACTTGTCGATCCAGGTCCATCCGGATGAAGCCTATGCCCGTCAAAACAACGACTTCGCCAAGAACGAATCCTGGTATGTGGTCGATTGCGACCCGGGGGCGAGTTTGATCGCCGGGACGACGACGGAAGATAAAGAAGCATTGCGCGAAGCGGCGACGACGGGGAAGATGGACCGTTATCTCAAGCGGATCGACGTCGAACCCGGGGACTTCGTCATGGTTCCCGCCAACATGCTTCATGCCTGCGGGAAAAACATGCTGGTGATCGAAATCGGGTCGTTCGGCGGGATTACCTACCGGATCTATGATTACGGACGTCCGAGACCCTTGGATCTCGAGCGGAGTTTCGAGATTCTTCAACCGGAACTCAAAACGGAGAAACTCCGTTTCCCCCTTGAAAATCGGAAACAAAATTCCAAACGTACGGCCGTCATCCATCGGGAATTCAGCGTCTATGTCCTGGACATCGCCGATGAAATGGCCTTGCCGGAAATCGACCGTTATCGCGTCCTCTCCTGCGTGGACGGGGAAGCAACCGTCATAACGGACGAAGGAAGCACGAAAATCGGCTATTTGGACTCGCTGATTCTCCCCGCTTCCAGCAAAAACATCAAAATCGTCGGGAACGCTCGAATTTTATTGAGCCTTCGAACACCGAACCAGTTGTAACCCGACTGGAAAAATGCAACAATATTCCAAGAATGGAGTCCGAGGAACGGAATTCCCGGGCGAAAGGAAACGGAAACATGTTTAACGTAAACCCCTTGTTATATTCGAGATTATCGAATTCGGATAAGAAGATCGCCGATTTTTTCATCGAGCATGAAGAAGAGGTTTTGAAATCGTCGATCCATGAACTGGCGCAGTTGATCGGTGTCTCGAGTTCGTCGATCAGCCGCTTCGTCCGCAAGATCAACGGCAGTTCGTTCTCGCAAACCAAAGTCGAAATGGCGAAGAGCCATATGCAGGATATCTATACCAAATCTTCCGAAGTCATATCTTTGGCGGATGATTTGGAAGCCTTGCCCGGCAAGTTGTTGACGCAGATCAACATCGCCTGCGAGGACGTGGTCCGGCTCAACTCGCAGAAATCATTCGAAGCGACGATCGATTTGTTGGAGAAGGCCGAGGTCGTCTATTTCTTCGGTGTCGGGACTTCGGGCTTGATCGCCGTCGACTTGCAGCAAAAACTGATCAAGATCGGAAAGAAATGCATCTATCACTATGACAGTAACTTCGGTGTCCTCAACGCCACGACGACCACGCCCAACGATGTCGTCATCGCGATCAGTTATACCGGGAAGACCCGCGAGATCCTTCTTCCCGTACGGCGTTCCAAAGAAAACGGGG
>SBEK01000362.1 GCA_009668925.1 Deltaproteobacteria bacterium | reverse complement strand
CGTATGGAGATTTCCGCTATTGTTTTGAAGCAAAATGCCCAGATTGGGTACAAGGCCCTGCCCGCTCATCCCGACACCGTCAGTCACCCCGTCATGGTTGACATCGCCGCCTTCAAGGTCGTCATCCCCGCCGTGGGTTACGCTATAGACGGCAGGGGTTTGCAGTGCCCCCGCGTTATTCTGCAGCCAGACACTGGCCGTGTTTGTTCCCCAGCCGATTCCCACAACATCCGCAAGGCCGTCGTTGTTCAAATCGGTAATTTTGATTTTATCGGAATCGGCGGACGCATACAAGACTCCGCCATTCAGTGTTCCGGCATTATTCTGCAGAAAGACTTCCACTCCAAAGCCGGAGCAGCCGATGACAACGTCGCTTCTGCCGTCGTGGTTTACATCGCCGATCCCGATGGTTGAAGGTCTGCGGGTGTATGCGGCGCTCGTTGCGTATTTGATTGGGGCCGCCAGCGTTCCGTTTGCATTTTGCAGGAAGACAAACAGTTTGAAATCATTTACGGCATCGTTCGCATACCAGGTCGTCATGACAACATCATTTCGGCCGTCGTTGTTCACATCCCCGATGGCGAGGGCCTCCGGCCAAGAATCGGTTGCCACGGCAACATAATTTTGAAAGCTGACGCCATCCACGGACCATATTTCCCCGGTTCCGCCGCCGCCGCACGATATGAGAAACATCAACAGGAATAGGACTAGAACTGAGAACAGGGTATTCAGTTTATCTTTAAATAGGGCTTTTGCTTGCATGCATCATTCTCCTTTCCTAAATCAGAACTGATCTTGCGGTGACCGTTACGACCGAAATCGTATCGTTGAAAAATCGGATTCTGAACCAGAAGAGATGAAGTGAGAGGGCAGGATAAAGCACCCGGTTGCCGACGACATCATAACACCTCCATGTTGATATGAAATTCGCAAAGCTACTTCTTATGAACACTCTTTATGTTTGTTCTTGATTTGGAACCACGTGCCTGGATGAAAATATTACAATACGACGCTATTACCCGGAGAGATTTTTTTCAAGATTTTTTTGCACGGCAATGCGGGCTTCTGAAACCTGCCGGTAGGCGTCACCCGCCGGTTGAAGCCTATTGCCTCTATGCTTGATATCTGCTGCACTGTACATATTTCCACCCGCACAACGTATTGAATCCCGCCCCAAAGTGTGTTAGATTTTTTTAGATAGCGATATTTCAATGTTTTTTGCGGAGTGCGGGGCGGATGAGTGTTTTTGAATACGTGGCGTTGGATGAAAAAGGGCGTGAACGCAAGGGATTCGTCGACGCCCCGGGCGTGTCCGTCGCCCGGCAGCAGCTGCGCGAGGAGGGGATTTATCCGGTCGATATTCATCCGGCCCGGGAGAAGAAAGATTCGG
>SBEK01000175.1 GCA_009668925.1 Deltaproteobacteria bacterium | reverse complement strand
TTAAATTTATTCTCAGTTGCCGCATGTTTTTCCAGATCCTGTGCAAACCGGAAATAATCCGTTTCGATGCTTTTGATGCCGTCTTTTTCGATGAGAAACTCGCCAAGATATTTATTGTAGGTGCCGGAACCCAGCGGCTTGTAGCTGCCGTTCTCTTCAGTCTTCGTGAGCAATACGATGATGCGCGAACCTTCCTTGTACTTCCCATGATAAGCGCTGGGTCCGGCAATAGTGGGGGCAACCATCTTGGAGGGCTCCCCGTCCTTATTGGATTCCGGGGCCGGTGTCCGGAGCGCCGCGGGTCGGTAGGTTTCCCTGATTTTGACCGTTTTTCCGGCACGTTTGCCCTTCAGCAATTTTTCCACTTGGACGGTTGTTTCGACCACACCTTCAGCTTCCCGACCAGCCGTAATCTTACCGACAATAATCAGATCAGCCTGGGCAACAAGTGTTTTTAATTGAGCTATACTTAAAGGCGGGGGCGGGGGCTGCATGGCTGATCCTCCAAAAGGAAGACACAGTAGAAAAAGATTCACTGACGCAAGCAGGAAGACACCGGTCAATGGTCTTTTGATGAATGACATGATTCTCAATCTCCGTCAGGATCTTGCCCTCGTACAAATTTTACTGCTGGTTATTGATGAAAAGTGAAAATCGTCACGTTTCGTCGTCACGTTTCGTGATTCGCACGTTACATTAATATTCTGATGTACGTCAATGTTTTTCCGGTATATTCATCACATCCGTTTTCCGGATTGAACCTGGGCAATAAATTGCCAATAGAATTATCGGGGTACCTCGATCATACCCCGGGGCCGGCGTCCCGCCCTGGGGATTCATCTTTTTTTTTCTCGGATGAAGCAGCGAGGATCTTCGGCCAGATAGTCGCCGCTGTAAGCATGAGCGCGTCCCCGGCAGCCGCCGCAGACGGTTTTGTACTGGCACTCGCCGCAAAGGCCTTTGAGTCTTTCTTCACGGCGGCGCAGGTCCTCGAATAACGGGGAATGCGCATAGATCTCATGGAACCGTTTTTCGCGGACGTTGCCGCCACTCACCTCGACAAAGGGACAGGGCCAGACGTCGCCGTTGGCTTTAACGTAGACAAACCCGCGGCCGGCGGTGCACCCATGAAAGACGCGACCGGCCAGTTTAAGCGGCAGACCGCCGCGGATGCCGCCCTTCTCCAGGAGATAAGGCCAGTACTGAGGACCGGCCACCGGTTCGATGATGGTCTTGGCAACCCGCTGTTTTGCGGCGATGAGTTCGCTCAAATGCCGGTTGGCGCTTTTTTTGAGCGTCGCCTTTTCAATCTTTTCACCCCGTCCGACCGCAACGAGCTGATACATCAGCATGATGCCCGCCCCGCTTTGATCGGCAAAATCAATCAGCTCCGGCAAATGCGGCATGTTGTATTCCATAGCCGTCGTATTGATCTGCAGCAGGATGCCCGCTTTCTTTGTGGCTGCAACCGCCCTGAGAGCGAGATCAAAAGAACCGGATTTGTTGCGGACCATGTCGTGAACGGCCGGATCGGCCGCGTCAAAGCTGATGGCGTTGCAGACGACGCCGTGGTCTTTCAATTTGAAGGCCATCTCTTCGTCGATTAACGTGCCGTTTGTGGCAATGATATTGGCGAGCCCCGCCTTCTGTGAATGTCGCAGCAGTTCGAAGATATCCGGCCGGACCAGCGGCTCGCCGCCGGTATAAATGAGCGTCCGGAATTCGCTCTCCTCGGCGAGCTCATCGATCAGCCGTTTGCCATCGTCCGTCGTCAACTCATCCGCCGCGGCCTGGCCGCTTGTGGCATGGCAGTGGATGCAGCGCAGGTTGCAGGCGCCGGTGACTTCCCAGACGGGATGCCCCGGATAGCCGATGCACCCCATTCCCCGGGCGCCGTTGGCCACGGGCATCGATCGGAAACCGTGCCTGATGAGCCAGCCCGGAAAATTTTTCCAGCGGTTCAGGTAGCCCATCAACAGCGTGCTCCCCAGCTGTTTCACGAGCAGTGAAGGAGGATTATAAAATGCCTTGACGGTTTTGTGTTTCATTTTGCGCTCAAATAAAGGCGAGTATGTAGCAAAGCGACGTCCCGATGTTGACCGCGATATTCAGGCCGCACAGCAACTCCAGCCGTTTCGCATCCTCGTGGCGGTTCTTGAACATCTGATGTAGGATAAATAGGGCAACGGCGGCAAAAGGCAGATAAAAATAAATCATCCGAAAAGGGACTCCGAACGCGGGCGACATCAGCATCGTCAGGCAGGTGAGCAGATTAAAAACGATATAGACGGTTTTGCCTTTTTGTTTGCCGATCCGGTAGAGCAGATTTTTCTTCCCCGCAGCGGCATCCGCTTCATAGTCGGGAAATTCATTAAGAAGAATGACGTTAAAGATGGAGAAGCCGATGGGCAGCCACAGCCAGTGGATGATCGGCGCGATGGATGCCGTTTGAATGTAGTAGGCCGAGGCAACGGGCAGCCAGCCGAAGCAAAAACCGATCCAGATTTCGCCGATACCCCGCTTCACCAGACGGATCGGCTCCGTCGAATAAAAGAATCCCGGCAGCGCTCCCAGGGCGCCCAGGAAAAGCGTATACGGTCCGGTCCTGCAGAGGTACTGGAGAACAATACCGATGCCCAAAGCCATGAAGAGAGCGACTATACTGGTCCAGAGGGCAACCCCGGCCGGGATCTTGCCTTCAGGAATCATCCGGGCGCCGCCGGCAAACGGGTTTTGGTGAAGCCTAGAGGAAATGGCGTTTTCCCGGCGATCAAAGAATTCCCCCGAATGATAGGTGGAAAGCATGACCAGTATAACGCCGGCCAGACCCAGAACAAAGACTCCCGGATGAAAGACGCCGGCCAGACGGTAAGCCAGGAACGTTCCCAGAAGGAAAGGCATGATGCCGACGATGTGGAACGGCGGGCGCGAGAGAGCGATCCACCCCGCGACAGAGTGACGGAAATTGTTTTGCATAGACACTCGATCCTGTTTTTTCCAAAACCGGTCCGACCTGCTTGGCAACCCTCGACGAGACCCCTCGCCTGCCTGTTTATCCGAGGTATGCAGATTAGTACCACAGGGACGGGTCCTTGTCAAAAAAGATGGATGGGCCTTAGTCCCCTGTTTCACGCCCGCCGCCGCGGGAAGGCAGTCCCAACGGGCCTTTCGCCGTCCGGGTGCAGCATTCCGGGGATACTTTTTTCTTGATTGTTGATTTTTTTTATGTTAGGCGTAGCGCCAGTTTGAAGCGTAAACAGGCTTCGTCAACCGAGCAAACAAAACAAGGTCAACCCCCTCGCAGCAAGCTGTCGGATATGAAATGGACGTCATGATTCCACTGCAAGCTGCGAACAAGCTGCGAAGAATTAGCGCTCGTCCCGCCTAAACGGGGATCAATCATTCTTGCCGGAAGGCAGACGCTGATTCTGAAAGATCAGATGCAAAAAATGCCGGGAAGCATCAATGGCGGTATATAAGCGGCATGAGGTGTGATCGCCGCAACAGGGAGATCATAGAATTAACGTTTAAGTTTGTGAAAGGGGGGTGGAGCATGACGAAAGCAGAATTGATCGGGGTTATGGCGGATGAGGCGGGAATCACCAAAGCAGCGGCGGCCTGCGCTCTGGATGCCTACGTTGCAGCAGTCGCCAAGGAATTAAAGAAGACCGGCCGGCTGGGACTTGTAGGCTTCGGTACGTTTTCCGTCGTGAAAAGAAAAGCGAGAGAGGGAAGGAATCCGCAAAACGGCAAGGCCATCAGGATTCCCGCCCGGAAAGTCGTAAAATTCAAGGCCGGCAAGGCACTGGCCGACAAAGTGAAGTAATGAATTTTTGAGTTTTTGAAACTAAGGCCTCCGTATGATTGATTTGACAAGCGGAGGCCTTGGTGCATTTATTGAGGCGCATGAAGGAGCTTTTGTTTTGACACGAAAAAGAATTCTCAGCGGGATGAGGCCCACCGGCAGGTTGCATTTGGGAAATTTGCACGGCGCTTTAGGCAATTGGGTCGGTTTGCAGAACAGCGGCAACTATGACTGTTTTTATTTCGTCGCGGACTGGCACGCCATCACCAGCGAATATGCATCAACGGATAGCATTAAAGAAAACGGCATCAATATGGTGATCGACTGGCTGGCCGCCGGACTCGATCCGTTCAAGAGCACGTTGTTTGTGCAATCGGCCGTGAAGGAGCATGCCGAATTATTTTTGCTCCTGTCGATGATCACACCCCTCGCCTGGCTGCAGCGCAATCCGACGTACAAAGAAATGCAGGCGGAGCTGACCACCAAAGACTTGTCCACCTTCGGCTTTCTGGGGTACCCCGTCTTGCAGGCCGCCGATATCATTATGTACAAAGCCTACGGCGTGCCGGTCGGCGTCGATCAATTGCCGCATGTCGAGTTGACCCGTGAGATCGCGCGCCGCTTTAATTTCATCTATCAAAAAGAAGTCTTTCCCGTGCCGGAACCGCTTCTGGCCAATGTCCCGAAATTGCTGGGCATCGACGGCCGTAAAATGAGCAAGTCCTACGAGAATTCGATCTACCTGTCCGACCGGGGCAAAGACCTGCACCAGAAGATCGCTTCCATGTTTACCGATCCGCAGCGGATGAGAAAGAAAGATCCCGGCGATCCCGATATCTGCAATGTATTTACGTTTCATGGGTTGTATTCCCCCGGGGAAACCGTGGCCGAAATTAACAAGGCCTGCCGCGTTGCCGGCATCGGCTGCATCGACTGCAAAAAAATGCTGGCGTCACGGATCGAGGAGGCGCTGGCGCCCATTCATGAGCGCATGGACTATTACACGGATCACCGCCGGGAAATTGAAGACATCATCGCCGACGGCAATGCCCGGGCAACCGTGATCGCCCGTCAGACGATGGCCGAAGTTCGGGAAGCCGTCAAAATATAAAGTGATAAGCGAATATGACAATTATTGAGATCGTCAACATATTCATATATGCAGTGGGTGGACTCTTAATCCTTTTGTCGTTATTCTGTTTTATCTGGGACATGACGGAAAGATTGGATCACCTGAAGCAGTGGGTTTTGGTCTATCGTTTTTAATGCTTGGCTTTTTAATCATTGTTTTTGAAAGACGATTTGCAAAAATATCGAAAGGAAATAAAAAAGACATTCAACCGGGCGCTGAAACCGATCGCCGCTTCGCAGCTCCGGCTTAGCTTTTCGATCTATGGATGAAACCCAGACGACAGATTATGCGATTAAACTGGACATCTTTGAAGGTCCGCTGGATCTGCTGTTGTATCTCATCAAGAAAAACGAAATCGATATTTACAATATTCCCGTCGCGCTGATCACGCAGCAGTATCTCGACTATCTCAATATCATCAAGTCACTGAATCTGGACCTGGCGGGCGAGTACCTCGTCATGGCGTCGACGCTGATTCATATCAAGTCCCGCCTGCTTCTGCCCGTTCCGGAAGAACCGACGCCCGAAGAGCTGGAAGACGATCCCCGCGCCGAACTGGTCCGCCAGCTCCTGGAATACCAGGCCTTTAAGGACGCCGCCGCGGAACTGGCGCACCGGCCGCTTCTGGAGCGCGATGTCTTCAAGCGCACGGCGGCGCTCGCCGAAGAAACAAAAGCCTCCGACGCCGACGACGATGAACTGGTCGAGGTCAGCATTTTCGAATTGATCGAAGCCTTTCACCACCTCGTTTCACGCCTGGATAAAAAAGAACTGCTGGAAATTGATCTGGAAAAACTGTCGTTGACGGATATCATCAACGACGTGATGGAGCGCCTGATACGCGAGAAGAATCTCACTTTTGAAGAACTGCTGGGAGAAAAAAAAGACCGACGCCGAATCGTTTATACCCTGCTGGCCCTGCTGGAACTGATCAAGCTGAAAATGGTCAAGGCCTATCAGACGGCGGCGTTCGGTGTGATCCGCATCTTCCCGGCCGTGGAGTCCTAAATGGAAAATATTTCAGCTATTCTGGAAGCATTGATTTTTTCGTCGGAGTCACCGGTCACCTTTGAAAGGATCTGCGCCGTCCTGGACGGCGTGGACAAGACCGAGATCAAAGAGGCGCTGGCCAAACTCATCGCCTCATACGACGAGCGCCAAAGCGGGATCTGCGTTTGGGAAGTTGCCGGTGGATTTCAGTATCGCACCCGGCCGGAAATGTCCGCCTGGGTCAAGAAATCCAAAGGCACCAAGCCCGCTTCGCTGTCGCCGGCGGCGCTCGAAACGCTGGCCATTGTCGCCTACCGGCAGCCGATCGTCAAATCGGAAATTGAAAGCATCCGCGGCGTCGACGTCGGCGCCCCGCTGAAAGGTCTTCTGGATAAAAAACTGATCCGGATCGTCGGACGCAAGGACGTGCCGGGCAAACCGATTATCTACGGCACAACCAAAAAATTCCTGGAAGTCTTCAATCTCAAGGAACTGGCCGATCTGCCCACCATGAGAGAATTGAAGGAGCTCACCGAAAACCAGGAACTTTTTGAACGCGAATCCACCGCCATTGAAGCCGCGGGGGAGGAGTCGGCCGAGCGCGAGTCGTCGGCTCAGGACATTTTCGATGAGGAGCTTGCCGCCGACGCGGCGATACCGGATCGTGAATTGCCCCCCCGGGAAATCGTTTTGCAGGAAGTGCTCTCCGACAACACAGCCGGACAGGAAACACCCGAACTCGGGTCTTCCCCGCTGGAAAACACTCCCCGGGAAATCGCCGCCGTCGAGGCCACAGATCAGGAAGTTCCCGGGGATGAATCTTCCCCTCAGGAATCAGCAGAGGATAAACTTGATTCATGAAAGAACGTCTGCAAAAAATTATCGCGGCCGCCGGAATCGATTCGCGCCGCCATGCAGAGGTGTTGATCACATCCGGAAGAGTCAGCGTGAACGGCGAGGTGGTCAGGGAACTGGGTGTTAAGGCCGACCCGCAAAAAGACGTGATCCGCGTGGACGGCAAGACGATTTCCGTGGAAAAGGATTCCTACTACATCGCTCTGTACAAACCGGCCGAATATGTCACGACCATGTCCGATCCGCAGAAAAGACCCACCGTTGTGGATTTGGTGAGGGATATTCCGGAGAGAGTCTACCCCATCGGCAGACTCGACTATGAATCCGCAGGCCTCCTGCTCCTGACCAATGACGGGGCCTTTGCCCAGAAGATCCAGCATCCCCGTTTTCAGGTGCCGAAAACCTACCGGGTAAAAATCTCCGGGCGCTTAAGTTCTGAAGAATTAAAGCAAATCGGCAAGGGCGTTACCCTGCCGGACGGTCTGTTTAAGCCGGACAATTTAAGGATTGAAAAGATTAATGATAAAAGTACCTGGCTTTGCCTGACGCTGCACGAAGGGAAAAACAGGATCATTCGCCGCGGTTTTGAGGCCGCCGGCCGTCAGGTGACCCGATTGGTTCGCGAATCCATCGGCAACATTACTCTGGCGGGGCTGAAAGAAGGCCAGTGGAGAAATCTGACCAGCCGGGAAATTCGTCAGTTGCTGGGCGATTCGAACAGTCAAAAAAGGTAAAAATATTCTTGACAATCGTCTAAAAATAAATAATAGTCGCCAACGTGCAAGATGACCAGTGTCATTATATCAGGCGATTCAAGCTGTAAATAGTCATAAGGAGGTTCTATGAACAAATCCGGTCTTATTGAAGCTTTGAGCAAGAAGCTGAATTTAACGGAAAAAAAAGCAATTGATGTTGTTAATCTTGTTTTTAAAGGCTTTACCGATGAGCTGAAAAACGGCGGCCGCATCGAAATTCGCGGATTCGGCAGCTTCGTTGTTAAAGAGTATGGTTCCTATACGGGGCGGAACCCGAAGACCGGCACCAAAATCAAAGTTGAGCCCAAGAAACTGCCCTTCTTTAAAGTAGGCAAAGAACTTAAAGACAGAGTCGATAAGAAAAAATAATATCCTGCAAGTGTTGTCATAATAAAGAAGGGGACTTGATACCAAGTCCCCTTCTTTTTATTTAGAGCTCTGATTCGGTACATCCGACTTCATCAACCCGGCCCAGACCCGATCCGGGTCACCCCAAATTGGCATTCACAAAATCCCAGTTAATGAGCTTGTCGATCACCGCGGCCAGATAATCCGGCCGACGATTCTGATAGTCGAGATAGTAGGCATGCTCCCAGACATCGATGGTCAGAAGCGCTTTCTGCCCGTGGGCCAGCGGGTTATCGGCATTCGGCGTCTTGGTGATCGCAACCTTATCCCCGTCCTGGATCAGCCACGCCCAGCCGCTGCCGAACTGAGTCGCGCCGGCATTCTTCAATTCTTCAACGAATTTATCGTAGCCGCCGAAGGCGGCATTGATTTTCGCGGCCACCGCCCC
>SBEK01000174.1 GCA_009668925.1 Deltaproteobacteria bacterium | reverse complement strand
CATCGACAGGGCGACATCGGCCACCCGGTCCGCACTTACGTCCGTCCTGACGGTGCGGGGATCCGCCTTGTACCCCCAGGCGAAGAGACCGATTTCATAAGCTCCCGCGGGGATCGGCCCCATCTCCTGCACGGGCTTCAACGGATCGGGAAACCATCTGAAAACAGCCGCGTTCTTATCCGCGGAAACGGCCATCAGAATCATCCACAGCGGCCCGACGTCGCTTTGTTCTTTAAGGACATAGCGGAATCTGATCTTCCCCTTCGGGTTTTGCCTCGCGGCGGCCGCGATTTCCTGATCGACCGATTCAAGAATCTTCTTATATTGCGACAGAACGTCCGCGCTGTTCAGTATGCCGACATGGTCCTCATTGAAGCCCAGCACCTTAAGAGCGTCGGCCTGGGCGCGCGCATCCAGCATGCTCGCGAGGGTCACCGTCGTATCGTTATTCGGGCGCAGGGGGTTTCTGCCTCCCCGGTGCCCGAAGAAGAGGTAATGCTTGATGGTCGGCGGCATTTCGCGGGAAAAGGAAAATTTAATGAAGTCGCTGTCCGGCGTCATGTCTTTCCAGCTGGGAATGACGGCGGGGGAGTTTTTAACCCCCGCGCCGGCCAGTTCCTCGCCGCCGAAAGGCGTGGAAATGGAGACAAAGAGCCTCGTATATTCGCGATGAACGCTGCTGTGGGCAAGCGTGTAGCGCGCGACGTGGCCGCCCATGCTGTGCGCTGTCACATAAAGATTTTCAAAGTTATATTTCCTGTGGAGTTCACTGATCGCCATGCCCAGCAATTCGGCGGAGGCTTTCAGGCGCGCCCCCGAAGGATAGTAATAAATCCAGGGTTGATAGCGGGACCGGTTCAGGTTCCGGATAAAATAACGCCAGTCCTGCGGCGAACCGGCCGCCCCGTGGACCAGGAGGACGGGAATCTTTTGCGGATCGTACGGTTCGAGAAAATAAATATTGGCGCCGAAGTCGCGGAAGAACTCGAGCGGCGACCAGAACCCCCGGACCCCCTGTTCGGCACCGAAGGCCGGATCATCGAGATCCATGATCGCCCCCGGCTGAGTGCTGCGCCAGCTGAATGTGCCCGCGGCGTTTCTGGCCAAAATATCGGCCGGCAGATTGTAGGAAGCGGCCTGATTCCGGGAAAGGATGATCACCATACTGTCCACCCATCCGCCCGGCCGGGCGTCAATCGTAAAATCAGCCTCGTCGCCCAGAGCCACGCCGGCCAGTTCATCCTGATCAAGAACCAGGTTTTGATTTTTATCCTCAAAGGCGAAAACACGATACGTCCCGCGCGGAACCAGAAGCACATACGGACCGGACTCATGCAGCACCGTATGATGAGCGACCGTCAGCCGGTCATCCGTCCTGAACGCCACGACGAGAATCGGTTTGTGAACCCGCTGCGCGGCGTAAATATTTCCGGTAATGAGACAGTTGTTTTTAGAAAAGGCGTTGTCCTTTCGGAGGTGGAGCAAAGCGCAGCCGCACAGCAAAGACAGGACCACCAGCGCAATGGACATTCTCATCAGACGATTCATATCCCGTTCGCCTCCCGTTTTTTATATCCTCCCGCCCGCTTGCGACGGGATAAGACGAGTCCCAAATGCCGCAGACGCAGGCGCCGCCGCGGCGGCAGGGTGTTTCCGTCCTTGTCCCCCTGACGATGGGCAATATTTTATCATCAAATGAAAAAATAGGAAATATTTACCAAAGCCGCCCGGCCCGAATCAAAATGCCCCGATGCGTCCTTGTCGACGGACGGAGGTGATTTCAGGAAAAGTGAACCCCCTGTTGCTCCGCAGATGATAGAAATCACTCCGAGGGGGATCCCGACATTGTAATCGTCCGGGGCATCTGATAAGAAGGACCCGGGAGGAAACCCTGACCATGAATGATATCTATGAACGATTGCGCGACCGGCTGGAAATGATGGCCACCGGCTACCCGGCGACGGCAAACGGCGTCGAGTTGAAAATTCTCCGGCGGCTTTTCAGCGTAGATGATGCGGACCTGTTTCTGAAACTTCCCGCCCAACCGGAAACGGCTGCCAAGACGGCCTCGCGGCTGGGGGCCGATGCCGCGGACATCGCCGCCCGGCTGGAATCAATGGCCGTCCGGGGGCTGATCTTCCGTGTCAGATCCGATGACGGGATCCGCTATTTTCCGGTTCCTTTCATTGTCGGCATCTACGAGTTTCAGCTGAACCACTTGGACATGCCGCTCCTGAAAGATATCTCGCAGTATTATCTGACCGGCCTGGGTGCCACGTTCCACGGGCAGAAAACACCTCACCTGCGCTCCATCCCCATCAACGCCGAGATCGTCGCCGACCGCCCCGTCTTTCCCTACGATGACGCGGCAGCCATTATCCGGAGCAAATCGCGCATTGCCGTGGCCGAGTGCTTTTGCCGCAAGGCCGTGGGTCTGTACGGCAAAACCTGCGCCCATCCCCTGGAGACCTGCCTCCAGTTTGACGCCTTCGCCGACTATTACGTGGAAAACAAAATGGCGCGCCGGATCACTACGGACGAGGCCCTGGCCGTCCTGAAACAAAGCGAGGCGGAGGGCCTGGTTATCCACATTCTGAACTCTCAAAAGGTCGAAGCGATGTGCTGCTGCTGCTCATGCTGCTGCGGCATGCTGATTTCGCTTAAACTCTTCCCGGCCCCGGCCCGGGCGGTCAAAAGCAATTATGCCTGCACGTTTTACGAATCCCTGTGCAACGATTGCGGCATCTGCGCCAGGCGCTGCACCGTGGGGGCCTTCAAGATGAAGGAGGCGAAAATCGAGTTTCATGCCGACCGCTGCATCGGCTGCGGCCTTTGCGTCACGACCTGCCCGGTCGAGGCGCTGAAACTCACGAAAAAAACGGAGGACAGCCTGTACACGCCGCCGCCGACCGTCTATGATACCTACGCCGCGATGAGCCGGGAGAAAGGGCATGGTTATGAATAAAGAAACAAGAAACGGCCTTCACGAAAATCCTGAACGTTTTATCGAGGAGGCCATCAAACGGTTTGTGCGTGAAAGCGACAAAAACCGGCTCCCGAGCTTCGGGGACGCCTCCATTTTTGAAGAACCGCTCATCGGCTTTGCCGCGGGCGATGATCCGCTTTTTGACGAATATAAAAAGGTCGTCCACGCGGAACATTTTACGCCGCGCGAAATTCTCGCCAGACACATTCGGGAAACCCTGAACAACGAGGGTCCTTTGCCGGACATGGTGAGTGTCGTTTCTTTTGTTCTGCCCGCCAACCGCGAAACCCTGCGCTCGAACGCCCTGGAAAAAGAGGGGCCGTCGCTGCGCTGGAACCATACCCGCTGGCTGGGGCAGGCGTTCATCGATGCCCTCTCCCATCACCTGGCGGGCCTCGTGGAATCGCTGGGGATTCCCGCCGTCGCCCCGGGCGTGTCGCCGTTTTTCAAGATCATGACCGTTCCCGGCGGCTTCTCCTCCAACTGGTCTCAAAGGCATATCGCCTATGCCGCGGGCCTGGGGACCTTCAGCCTCAATGAAGGCTTTATCACGCGGCGCGGTATGGCCATGAGGCTGGGCAGCATTGTCGCCGGCATGAAGCTTGCGCCATCCGCAAAGCCCTATCCGCATTATCGCGCCAACTGTCTTTTTTACCGGGGGATTAAATGCGGCCGGTGCATCAGTCGCTGTCCGGGCGGCGCCTTGAGTGAAGAAGGGCACGACAAGCTCAAGTGCTTCAACATCCTCTACGAAAAGCAGGCCCCCTGGTTAAAAGGCGAGCACGGACCGGGCTACATCGGCCAGTACGCAGGCTGCGGCTTGTGCCAGACGGGTGTGCCCTGTGCCAACCGCATTCCCGAAAAAGGCGAAGGACCGGAAGAGAAGACGGGCGGGACATCATGATGGAGAAAGATAAACGAGTAACGTACTTTTGCGCGGCCGGTCCGATCACGCCACGACTGACGAAGCCCCGCCGCCTGGTTTTATAAATCGCCGGAGTTGGATATGGCACACCGCATAACCGCCACGGATTTGCTACCGTGGCTAGCCGCCGCGGGAGGCGGCGTTCTGGCCTTCTTGGGCTATGCCGGATTCGACCAGTTTTATCTGGAATGGATCTGTTTGGTCCCGATCCTGTGGGCGATTCGGGACCAAAGCCCGGTCCGGTCGTTTTTCATCGGCTGGGTCGCGGGCGTGATCGCGCACGGCGGCGGATTCT
Organism: Deltaproteobacteria bacterium; assembly: GCA_009668925.1. Next base: position 4,157 of record SBEK01000174.1, on the reverse strand, counting down.
ACTGGGTCATTCACATGTTCCGGGAGTTTGCGGGAATGCCCTGGCCGCCGGCGTTTTTAGGCCTGGTGCTGCTTGCCGCGGCCAACGGCATTGTGTTTGCGGTATGGGCCGGAGCGACAAGGTTCATCGCCGGCGCCACCGGCTGGAGTGTGATCTGGGTTTCACCGGTGATCTGGACGGCGCTCGAAAAATTCTGGCCCGAGATTTTCCCTAATTATCTGGGCGCAAGCCAGTACACGTTCACGCTTTTGACGCAGCTCGCCGATGTGACGGGCGTCCTCGGCATCACGTTCCTGATCGTCTATGCCAATTCCTTCATTTACGTTGTCCTGGAGAGACGTCTTACCAAGCTGCCTTTCCCGAGGCGGGAGGCGGCAATCTTTGCCTCCGTCCTTGTGATGGTCCTGGCTTACGGCGCGGTGCGCATCCACGGTGTCGACCAGGCTGCGGCGGCCGCCCCGAAGCTGACGGTGGGGCTCGTGCAAACCAATCGGGGGGCGGGCGAGAAGCATGCCGACCGCGACCGCTTCCTGCGCGAGCACGTGGCAATGTCCAGAGAAGTTGTCTTTAGCCACAAACCCGACCTTCTGGTCTGGCCGGAAAATATCCTGATGGCCGACATCACGTCCCGCCGGGCCCAGCTGCCTCCGTCCCTGTTCGGCGGCCTCGGGACCCCCGTGCTGTTCGGCGCAATTCTGCGGATCGACGAAAGCGGCCAGAGCCGCATCTACAACAGCGCGTTTCTGGTCGACGGGTCCGGACACATCCTCGGTACGTACGACAAGAGGGTGCTCGTTCCCTTCGGTGAATACATCCCCTTTGGAGACACGTTTCCCGTCTTCTATTCCTGGTCGCCGTATTCCAGCCGCTTCTGGAAGGGAGAAAACGTCGAACCGATCCTGCTGAATCGGCATCCGATCTCGGTCAGCGTTTGCTACGAAGATATTTTCCCGGGGCAGATCCGCGAACTGATGGCGGGCGGGCGAGATCGCCTCATCCCCGAGGCCATGTTTAACCTGACGGATGATTCCTGGTACGGGGATACGATCGAACCCACGGAACACCTGGCGCTGGCCGGCTTCCGGGCAATCGAACACCGGCGGCCCCTGGTGCGGTCCACGACGACCGGCATCTCCGCGATCATCGATCCGGTCGGCCGGCATGCCCTGCGAACGGGACAGTGGACGAAAGAAACGCTGGTCGGCACGATTCCTCTGATGAAGGGACGCACGGTTTATGCAATTCTGGGAGACTGGATCGGCTGGCTGTGCGGGCTTTTGGCCCTCTTCGGGATCGGCAGAAGTTATCATCTGGCCCGCCGCCATCATGAAGAAAAGACAGCGGATCATCGTGCGGCGAAGACGCACACCCGGCGTCCGCGAAAATCCCGTTGATTTCCCGCCGGGCCAGCCGCCGGAAATTCCGACCCTCTCGGCTCGCCGCCTGTCCTTAACATTATCGGAAAGGCAATCGCTTCCGTCGCTCACGCGGAGTGTCGCCTGCTTCCGTACGACGGTCACTCCCGAGATTTGTCTACGGCGTCCCGGCGTCTTGTACGCCTATTTCTCTTTCTTTTCCCCGTTCCGGATCTTCCTTATGCGGCCGCGGCGTTTAGGTCACGCTCCCGGATGACGCGCTGATCCGCGCCTGGCCCGCCGCACTCCGGCGTGGACTTTTTCACCCGGCGGAGTCAAGACGGTCCTCCGGGCAGGGCATTTTATCCTTGACATTTGAGAGCTAAAGCCGGATTTCAAAAGACACAAAATACCGCACGTGTGCGCTAAGAAGGAGGATCCATGGTCAGCTTTTCTCTGAAGGATAAAATAGCATTGATTACCGGGGCCAGCCGCGGCATCGGCAAGGCCATCGCCCTGACACTCGCTGAATACGGGGCGCACTGCATTCTGGCCAGCCGCAAGATTGACGATCTCAAGGCCGTTGAAAATAAAATCAGGGAAACGGGCGGCAAGGCCGATTCGCTGGCCTGCCACATGGGCGATCTCAAACAGGTCGAAGCCCTGATCCGCGGGATCGGCGACCGTTTCGGCAAATTGAACATCCTCGTCAACAACGCGGCAACAAATCCGCATTTCGGAGGCCTGCTGACGGCGAGTGAAGGAATGTGGGATAAAACCCATGCCGTCAATCTGAAGGGTCCGTTCTTCCTGATCCAGAACGCCGCACCGCTCATCGAAGCCTCCGGCGGCGGTTCCATCGTCAATGTCGCCTCCATCAACGGCATAAGCCCCGGCTTGAACCGGGGCATTTATTCCATCAGCAAGGCCGGTGTCATCATGATGACCAAAGCGTATGCCGCGGAACTCGCCCCGAAAAAAATCCGGGTCAACGCCCTGCTGCCCGGCCTCACGGAGACGAAGTTTGCCGGTGCCCTTTTTGAAGATAAAGCGATCTATACGGAGGCCCTGAAGAGCATCCCTCTGGGGCGATCGGCAAAACCGGAAGAGATGGCGGGGGCCGTCCTGTACCTGGTGTCCGACGCATCGCCCTTTACGACGGGCGCCTGCCTCATCTGCGACGGCGGACGGCTGATTTAGTCCTGCTTTGCCGCCCGGTGGAACTTGTCCACAAAACCCGGACAACCCGCGCTTCCCCTGATTCAATGAATGTGCCGGGGCCATCAAAAGGATGGTGGATAGGGAAAATTCAAAAGCGAGCCGTGAACATTTCGTCGATGTAACGAACGCCTGGCTTGCGGCCTGGAGCAAGGCCGACGCCCCCCAATGACAAGACAACCATCCGCGAGCGGGAGATGAATCTCATGGTCCTCAGGGGGGACAAAGTGTGCGTCAATCATGTCTGCCGCAACGCGGAGCAATGGAAGGGGTGGATCGCCGCCGAGCTGAGAAAGAAGTAATCCCTCTCTGCCTAGGCCGGCGGAAATCCGCGTCGCTGGATTCGATCCTCCGCCAAGATGATGCTTTAATTTATCGCCGGCATTATGTATAACACGGACATGGAAGAAAGCCTATATCAAGGGGTCCTGACGGTTTCCGGAAAGACGGCGTTCCTGGCGGGGGCGGATGGCGCACGTTATCTGGAAGGAGAAAAGATCTGGAGCGGATACCTCACGCACTTTCGCGGGCTTTCGGTATCCGCCCGAAGGCTTCCCCAGAAAGACTACGAAACCGGCCGGCCGATCATCATCGTGTGGCCCGATGAGCCCGCCGCGCCGGAGCCCTTTGCCGATCTTTATTTCAATGAACGGCTGGTGAAGTACCCGGCTTCTTTTCTGGGGCACATGGCCGTGAACGTAAACGGCGCCATCTTCAACTTTTCCCATAAATTAAACGAAAATGAAGCGATGCGGCCCGAAGAGTATTTTTACCGGCCGGCGCTCGGTGAATTCGCGCCACATCCGGAAACCGGCCGGGACAATGTCGACGATCCCGGGAAACCTTACTATGACAAGTTCGGCAGGCTTTTCATGCGGACCATCCATGTGCTGCGCCTGACCGGACTCGATGCGGCGAGGCTATCCGGTTTTTTCTATGATGTTCTCGCGGAGATCAAGAACACGCCTGCCGATCCGCGAAGGCCCGGGGAATACACGGGCTTCAGTGTCTTTACCAAGAGCTGCGCCACGATCATCCGCGACGGATTGAGACATCTGGGATTCGATAAGATCCGCGGCATCCTGCCCCGCGACCTCTTTGTCAATGTGGCCTATTATTTCCTAAAGCAGTCCAAGCGTCCTTCGATCAAAGCCTCGCGCCTGACGTGTCGACAGCTGCTCGTTCCCGAAGCAGCGCCGAGCGCCATGCCGCCGATCTTGAATCCCGTGAACCGTTATAAGAACTGCCGTCTTAAACGGCGCTGACGGCGGGGTCGCTGTTCCCCGCGGGCAACGGACCGAAAAGGGTTTGACAGTCCCGATCCCTTTTAGTATGTTGAACCCGGATCTTGAATACGAACCATCGAACCATCGCGCCGGTTTAGACCGGGCTTAATTATCATTGAAGGTCAACACGCTATCCTGTTGCCATCTGAAGGCGGTTTAAGAATTCAGCGGAGGAACGGATGGAAACCGGCCGAGATCGCGTCGTGTATCTGGATAACATCAGAAACTTTCTGGTCTATAATGTAGTCCTCCTGCACATTCTTCAAATGTTCGCCTATCCGCTGCTTTTCTGGTGGGC
>SBEK01000361.1 GCA_009668925.1 Deltaproteobacteria bacterium | reverse complement strand
GGTCCAACCATGGAGGCGTTTTTGTTCCAGTAATAAGGGGGCATGTTCATGGACACCTTCTGCTCCGCCGGCGGTACAAACTCCGCCACCCGGAAGCCCTGAATGGCTTTGTGGTCGCAGGCCCGCATTTTGATGAGCCGGCCCGTCACGTATTGATAGGTATCTCCCTCCCAGACCTGGATGATCTTTTCCGGATCCGTGCTTTTGGCCCGTTCCATGACGCTCAGCAGCCAGTAAACCTGCTGAGTCCAGTGCCCAACGGTTCCCCACGGATACTCAAAAAGAGGAATGCTGTATGAAGGGGAGTTGAATTTTTTCCACTGGTTGTTCCATGCCTTGAAAAACTTGATCATCCCGGGATCGTCAAATTGCGGACCGGCCATTTCCCAATGTTTGATATTGACCAACCCCTTCGTTCCTTCCACACCGAGTTCAACAAGAAAAGTCGGGTTATCCACGAAAAGGTTTGCAAACGGTATGTTCAGGTCCAGTTGGCGGGCCTGTTTAAGCAGATTCCCCGCATCGGGGATCCAGTCGCCGGTCCAGACAACCTCGGCGCCGGAAGCTTTAATTTTTGTGATATAAGGAGCAAAGTCGGTTAAAAAGAGTTTATGATAATCCTCGCCGACGAGCTCCGCCTCCGGATAGTATTCTTTAAGTCCTCTCTTGAATCCTTCGGCCATATCCCGGCCGAAAGAATAATCCTGGCACAGGATATAGAACTTCTTTTCTTTCTTTCGGATCTGGCCGTAGTAATAGGCCATGCCGCGGCCGATGGAATAGGACGTATCAGAGCTCATGAAGGAATAGCGGCCGAAGTTCGTTGCGTCTTGCAGTTCATCTGATAGCGCGCCGACATTCTGGGAGATGACTTTATAGCGGTTGCCGACTTCGTTGGCCACCTTCATCATGTTGCTTCCCGCCGTACCGATGATGGCATGAACCTTTTCCTGAAGAACCATGCGCTCGCAGATTTTTTTCGCCTGATCCTGCTTGGACATGCTGTCGGCTTTGAAAATGGCAATCTTTTTCTTTTTTCCATCCACGAAAATTCCGCCCCGCTGATTGATGTCATAAGCGGCAAAGCTTACGCAAGCCCAGCCGAGGTCGCCATTTGCCGCTGCGGGGCCGGAATGCGGGAAGAAGACGGCGAGCTTTATCGTGTCCCCTTCCGGGTTAACCCAATTGGCCGGATCCCACCCCGACATATCGCCCATTTTCTTGGCGTCGAAGACGGCATTGGGTTTGGCCCAGGTTTCCACTGCTGCATTTTTTACGGTATCATTTTTTATCGCCTTGTCTTTTTTGGCTGCTTTAGCCGCGTATGAGGATGTCGGGTGATAGCACGTCAGAAAGACAAAAAAAATTGAACACGCCATAATCAAAATGTCTTTACTC
>SBEK01000173.1 GCA_009668925.1 Deltaproteobacteria bacterium | reverse complement strand
AATTAGTAATATTGAATACTTATGATATAGTAAGTGATCATCGCTAGTTAGCGGCGGATGAATCTGTCGGATATAAACTCCGTTGAAAAAAATATGCCAGAGGCGAACATTTATGCCGGATATTTGGTCTATGAAGGGAGACAAAAAAATTGTCGTAATAAATTAAGGAGTAACCGAAAAAAAATATTTCGCGGGCATCCCCGATCGTCATCATTTGATAGCCGGCCTTTCCCGCAGTCCTTTCGATCGCATGACCGGGACGCAAAAAAGAACGTCCGGGACTGCGCCGGGCGGTCTCCGATGCGCCATCATAAAAAAGCTCCTGATCAATCGGCATCAGGAGCTTTGAATTTCGTCGCTACATCATACGGTCATCTCTAGAAGGTCAGCGTCAATTTATTGATGATCAGGTAGTCGTCGCGGACGCTGTGGGCGTCATTTTCTCCTTTGTAGAACTTGCCGGTAAACAGGTAACCGCCGCCCAGCATATAGGAAAGGTTGTTCGTTATTTTATATTGAGCGGTCAGATCGACTTCAAAGCCGTAAGAGTTGTCCACCCATGCCGCGGTCGGCTTTCTGTCGGCGTTGGCATAGGATACGGACCCCATGATATCCAGGCGATCAATCGGCCGGACGCCGGCCCGGGCCTGGAAGAACCAGGCGTTGGACATCGGGCTCGACTGGCGGGCGGCGTTGAATCCGTCAATATTGCCCTGCCAGTAAGTCCGGTCGTAATTCCACATGATCAAGCAGGGATTCCAGTCTATGCCGCCGGTGAGCGTACCGCCTTCCTTCCTGTTGGTCGTCCCCGGATCATCGCCGGATACATAGGCCGCCGTCCCGCCGACGTAGAACATGCCGAAGTCGGCTACGGCGTCAATCCAGGCCGAGATGTTTTGCATATTGACGTCGGGAATGGGCGAGCCCGCATCATATTCGTTTTCCTTGCCCCAGGCATAGTTGAATTCCGCCTGCAGGAAGACCGGTCCGAACTTGGCCTGGGTGAAAGGCGTGATCAGAAAAAAGTGTTTCATATTGTTGGCAATCGGTTTCTGGTCGGCATACCGGTACCAGTAGACACTCAGCCAGCCCAGGAAGTCTTTCCACTTGTATTGGGCCTCCACGCCGTAGTTGTCGTTATCGGCGTCCGTTACGCCGGTCGGATTGACCAGCGTGCGGCTTCCCTCCTTTACCTTCGTATACTTGAGGTTTAATGTAAAGGGGCCGGTCGCGAATGTATATTTGATGCGCCCGTTGGGTGTCCCGCTGTCGCCGAAGGTGCCCCCGATGAGTCCCGTGTTCATGTAACCGACGTCAAAAAGGCCGATCGGCGACTTGTAAGACACGTAAGCCCAGTCGAAAGCAATGTTTTCATTTTCAGCCCGGGTTCCTGCCGATGCCGAATCGAGCCCCGTGCCCGGTGTTGACCTCGGTCCGCCCCAGACTCTCTCCATCACATCAAAGCGCGTTGTCAGCGTGAGGCCGGGCACGATCGTAAAGACTCCTTTCGTGCGCAGTCTCTGATAGTAGAAGGCGGTGGAGATTCCATCGGCAGCCGTATCCTTCATGACATTGGTGCGATCCAGATAAAGGCCCGCCACATAAAATTCCCCGCTGAATTGGAGATTCATCGCCCAGACTGTGGCGCCAAACACGGTGACAAGCCCTATGGCCAGCAAAAAAACTCCGATTTTTTTCATGATTAATCCCTCCCCAACAATAGTTAACCCCATCCTCTTCTGTCCCCGACGCCTTTCGTCCCGGCGTTTCTTTGAATGTCTGAATAAAAATAATGGTGGCTTGCGTAAATGACAATGGTAGTTGAACATCAGGTCATTGTCAGGCTCAGTCTACCCTTCGTATCGAACACACGGGGGTGGATGCTCACCTGTGCAAGAGGCAAAGACCGCGGCAGAGGTTTGCTTTAAACAAAAAGCTTGACGCATTTTGGTACAAAAGAGATATCGGATGAACAAACGGGATGTGCTTACCGATGAAGAGGACCTGCAAACCATGAAGACGCTTAGCCGGAATATGGCGTGGCTCGTGAACGCCGTGGCGAGAGCGGAACAGGAATAGTGCAGGAAACAGGAAAGGTTAAATAAAGGGGAGGCTTTGGATGGATACAGCGCCAGGATCGGAAAAAGACCAGCAGATGGCCCGCCGTTGCGCGGAATGTCCGGTTTGTTCCCGCGCCAGAAAGAAACAGCGGGGCATCGCTTACTGGTTTGTCAAAACGATTGAAGACGGTTTGTGCCCGTATTGCGCGGCCTATGAAAGGGTTTACGGCAGAAAGGCCCATGAAGCCCGGTGATCCGCTGGAAAAAGGCTCATACCCTGATAACCTGAAGGTCACGCCCCATACTGTGGTCGGGCTTCGGCTTTCGCATGCTTACGTCCGTTTGAGTACGCTCCGCTCTTCAGGACAGATAAAAGTATCCATCCAGTGATAGAACCGTCACGATAATCAGCAGGTAGTAATTTGTTTCCCTGAACAAGCGGGCATAGACGTTCCGACGGTTCGTGATGAACGCAATTCCCTGGAAGATGAACCAAAAGGAAGCGGCGGCAATAACCGTAAAGGCGAGCCATGAATGGATGAGGCCGGAGAAGCCGACGAGGAATGCGCTCGCGGCCACCGCGAGCAGCCACTGAAAGGCCAGGCGTTTGAGCTGGCTTTCGGTAAAAAGCCCGGAGAGCGAAGGGAGTTCCGCCTTTTCATACTCTTTGGCAAAAGCGAGACAGTGAATGAAAAAGTGCAGAACCTGCCACATGAAGAAGAAAAAACAAAGTGCGGCCAGTCTGAAATCCAGCAGATGACCACCGCCTGCCGTCCAGCCGACGGCCGGAGGTATCGCTCCGACCGCCGCGCCGGGGATAGCGGCAAGCGCGCTCCTGGTCTTAAACCCTGTGTAAAATCCATTGTACCAGAAAACGGCGGCGAGCCCTAGTCCCGCGGGCGCGAGGCGTCCGGCAAGACACAGGACCGCTGTGCCCGAGCCGATCAGTATGAAGGACACGGCCAGAGCAAAGCGGGGCCGGACACATCCCGACGGGAGGGGACGTCCGGCCGTCCGGGGCATGAGCGCGTCGATGTCCCGTTCCTGGTACTGGTTGAGAGCTCCTGCGCCGCAGCCGACAAGCCACACGCCTATTGCCACCGAGGCGAGGGTGGCCGCGGACGGCGGGGCAACGACGCACAATCCGGCCACAGCGGAGAGAGCGGCAAACAGAGATATCTGGGCCTTGCACAGTCGGATCGTGCCGAAAAAATAATTCCCAAGCCATGGTCGGGTGAGAGCTTCTTGTGTCATCATTTGATTGTCTCCAGATAGGCAATGATGGTCGATAGGTCCGAATCCGTCAGCGGGACTTTGGGCATGATCGGAGGATATCCTTTGACTGTGGTTGCCTCGGGTTCCAAAATATGCTTCCGGAGATAGGCCGCATCGACGATCACTTCCCTCTCCGCCCCCCCGGCGATCACCGTTTGTTTCCGGCCCAGCAGGCTTTTAAACGTCGGGCCGACTTTGACCGAGCCGTCCAGGGAATGACATCCCAGGCACCCTTTGGCCTGCAGAATCTTCGGTCCGAGATCGGCGGGAGTTTTGCCCTCGGGCGTATTCAACCATTGGGCGAAGTTCTCCGCCGTCAGGACATTCACCTTCGACCGCATGTGGGAGTGGCCCAGCCCGCAGTACTCGGTGCAGAAGAGATCATAGGTGCCGGTTTCGTCGGCGGTGAACCACAGGTGGGTCTTCATGCCGGGAACGCAGTCTTCCTTGATCCGGAAGGCCGGAATGAAAAGACTGTGGATGACGTCGGCGGAGGTCAGCACCAGCTTGACCGGCCGGCCTTGCGGAACATAGAGCACATCGCTCTGCTTGCCGGTCGTGTATTCAAACAGCCAGGACCACTGGCGGGCGGTGACGTCGATCGCGAGGGCGTCTTTCGGCGGATTGCGGATATAGCCGAAATCCGCCCATCCGATATAAAACATAACGAGGACCAGGATCGTGGGAATGACCGTCCAGGCGATTTCCAGCGCCACGTTTTCCCGGACGCGCTCGGGCTTTTTGTGGCGGTCGCGGTTGTACCTGACGAGGAAGACGATCATCGTAATCGTCACCCCGGCAAGCAGGATAACGCAGCAGACCACAATGAAGAGAAAGGCATCGTCCACTTTTCCCGCGGTATTGGAAGGTCCCGGAAACATCGTCAACCTCACCTCATCCAGATGTCGGCATACAGAAGTCCGATAAGCACCGTCAGGGCGAAAAGTGCCATCGCCAGCATAATCTTTAAAAACAGCCCTTCATCCTTCAAATGCATGAAGAAGAGCAGCACCAGTCCGGCTTTGACAGACGCGATGCCCAGGGATCCCAGGACGCTGAATTGCACCAGGAGATTGAGCCGCGCCACGGCGACGGTCGCCGCGAGCAGGCCCATCAGGACCAGCCAGACGGCGACATACGTGCGAGTTTCCGAAGCGGCATTGTGAGAATGGCGGTTGGCCATGGGCTCCCTCAGGTGATCAGGTAAAAAAGCGGATAGAGAAAGATCCAGACAATATCCACAAAATGCCAGTACAGGCCGGTGTTTGTAAGCCGGACGGCGCGGGCCTGATCGATGATCCCGCGCCTCGTAAAATAAATCATAACGCAGATGACGACGCAGCCCGCCAAAACGTGCAGTCCATGCAGGCCGGTCATCATGTAGTAAAGACCGAAGAACATCGTCTGCCCGGGCCCCAGCGCGAGAAGCGCCGGCGAATCGGGATAGATCCCATGGAGAATCTTCGCGCTCCATTCGACATACTTGATGATCAAAAAGACCACTCCCATTAAAACCGTCGCGGCCTGAAGCGTGATCGACCAGGTTGTTTTTCCGGCGCGAAGGGCGGAAATGGCCAGCGCGATCGCCAGGCTGCTCGTGAGCAGGATTGCGGTGTTCAGAGTTCCCAGAACCAGGTTTTCCTCAGCGGCGGCGGTGTGAAAGGCCGCGGCGTACTTGAAACGGTAAGCGGCATACAACAGGAACATGCCGCCGAAAAAGAGGATCTCGGTGAAGAGGAAGAACCACATTCCCATGGTCTTCCCCTCGTGATCAATATGTTGGGCCGCGTCGCTCACATTCAGTCCCTCAACGCTTCGTCTGAATAGTCGTAGGGTCTTTTGGTCACCGCCGGCGGTACGGCAAAGTTTTCAGCCGGAGGCGGCGAAGCAACAGTCCATTCCAGCGTTTTTCCGCCCCAGGGATTGGCCGGCGCACGGACGCCTTTAAATGCCGACCGGATCAGGTTGAGGAAGAGGAGGGCAATGCCGACCGCGAGAAACCAGGAACCCACGGTGGAAATGATATGGTTCATCTGGTACTGGTGCGGGTAATCAAAATAGCGTCGGGGCATACCCTCGAATCCGAGGATGAACATGCTGAAGTAGAGGATGTTGAAGCCGACAAACAAGTTCAGCCAGCCGATCTTGGCATATTTTTCAGAATACATCCGGCCGGTGATCTTGGGAAACCAATAGTGCAGCGCCGCCAGAATGGAAAAGCCCGCCCCGCCGAACATCACGTAATGAAAATGGCCGACGATGAAATAGGTGCCGTGGAGATGCAGGTTGGTTGCCAGTGCTCCGATGATGAGTCCGGTAAGCCCGCCGATCGAAAACAGGAAAATGAAAGACACGGCAAAGAGAAGCGGCGCGTCCAGCCGGATGGAACCCTTGTAAAGGGTCGCCACCCAGTTGAAAATCTTGATGCCGCTGGGAACAGCCACCAGAAAAGTGACGAAAGAAAAAACGACCCGGGCCGTGTCGCTCATGCCGCTCGTAAACATGTGGTGGCCCCACACGGCATAGCCGACGATGGCGATGCCCAGGGCGGATAGACAGATCGCGGCGTAGCCGAAGAGCGATTTGCGGGAAAAAACCGGGATGATTTCACTGATGATTCCCATGGCCGGGAGAACCATGATGTACACGGCCGGATGCGAATACATCCAGAAAAGGTGCTCGTAGAGAATCGGGTCCCCGCCTTTGGCCGGGTCAAAAAATCCGACGCCGACAAACCGGCCCAGGACGATGAACAAAAGCGTGATGGCCAATACCGGGGTGGCCAGCATCTGGACCCAGCCGGTGGCATACAGCGTCCAGACGAAGGCCGGCAGACGAAACCACGTCATGCCCGGCGCACGCATCCGGTGAATCGTCGTCACAAAATTCAGGCCGGTCAAAATGGAGGAAAATCCCAGGATAAAGACGCCGAAGACGGCAATGGAAACATTGGCCGGCGTCTGAATGCTGTAAGGCGCGTAAAAGGTCCAGCCCGTGTCGGCGGGCCCGCCGGGCAGGACGAGCGACAGCACGATGATGATCGCGCCGGTTACATAGAGCCACCAGGACAGGCGATTGATTCTGGGGAAGGCCACATCCCGGGCGCCGATGAGCAGGGGCAGAAAAATATTGCCGAAGGCGACGGGAATTCCGGGAATGATGAACAGGAAGATCTGGATGACGCCGTGGAGCGTGAAGAATTCGTTGTAGGTCTGCTGGTTCATGAGCCAGCCGGGGGAAAGCAGGCTCAGCCGAATCATGAAACCCAGAATCACACCGACGGAAAAAAAGGAGGTGAGCGCCATAAGGTACATGACGCCGATCCGCTTGTGGTCGGTGGACATCATCCACTCGGTGACTATCGAGCGGTACTTTCCGGACCGCTCGTAAAATCCCCTGCCGGCGGGTGAGTTCGTTGCCTCCATCACGTTGGACCATCCTTGCGGCGTTTTTTCGTTGTTGCCTGCAGGTAGATGAAGAATGCGATCAGGACCAGCAGGGTGAAGAGCCCGATGACGCCGATGAAATAGTAGAACTTGCTCTGCCCCGGCGGTTCATGGGAGAAGCAATAGAGCACAGCCTTTTTGAGTTCTGAAACCGGCTTTCCCTCCCGGGCCTCGGCCAGAGCCACGTTTAATTCAAAAGAAGAAAAGGATATCGGATAAGCGGCGCCGTACTGATATTTGGTTACGGTGAAATACCGGGAGATCTTTCCCTGCGGGGAGAGAAAGATCAGCACGACGGGATGATTGAATCCGTGAACATCCCGACGGTATTTAAATCCGACGGCCTCGGTCAGCCGGTCGATGTTCGCGTGATCGCCGGTGAGGAATGTCCAGGCCTCGGGCGCGAGAGCGTCTCCCGTCGGCTTCAGATAATTTCTTCTGATGTTGGCGGCGATTGGGGGGGTATCTTTATCGTCAAAGCTGACGCTTGCGACGCGGTAGTCCTGGCCTGCGACGGATGACAGCCTGGGCAGGGCCGCGGCCAGTCCGGCGATCAACTGGGGGCAGATGCGTTCGCAGGTGTAATAGACCAGCGTCAGAATCACGGGCTTGCCGGACAAATCGCCCAGTTTGACCACCTGTCCTTTTTCGTCGCGGAAGGTGATATCAGACGGAATCGTCCGACCGGTTTTTTCGGTGATGCCGATTTCGCCTTTGGCCAACGCTTCCGTATCCAGCGCTTCGTGCGCATAGCCGCTGCTGGTGCAGAGGAACAACCCTAAACCTAAAACCCCTAGAAGCCTCTTCATTCGTTTTCTCCTTCTTCCCGCTGTTTCCTTAAGCCTCCGAACCACCACCAGCCGAAGAGATTGAGATAGACCAATGCAAAAACAAAAGCTGCAATAATCAGAAAGATGTCGGGGGAGACCCCCGGATTATTAATTTTTGCCCGATCCACGCCGTTAAGGTTGAGGATGTACGCTTCGAGATCGGCGATCTGCGCTTGGGTCAGGGCATGGGTATCGCCGAAAGGAAGCATGGTTAATGCCGGATTCGGGCCTTCCGGCCGTGACCCGTGCTGGAGGTAGCGGTCGATCTTCTCGGCGAAGGTCCGTGGATCGGGGCTCGCTTCATCGGCATCGATCGGGTTTAGGGAAGGAACCACGCCCTGGGCCGAACCGGGATTGGCGACCTGGCCTTTCCCCTCGCGGCCGTGGCAGGACACGCACGTCTTTTCAAAGAGAATGGCGCCGTGATCGGCGCTGCCGATGATCGCAACCGCAGCGCCGGGAGCGCCTCGGGGACCCGCGGATGCCGCGGCGGGCGGCGCAGCAGCGGCCGCAGCGGAAACCGGCTGCTTCAGACTCTGCAGGTAGTCGATCAACTGTCCGATCGCGTCCGGGCTGAGTGACGCCTGCGCGGGCATCACCGAGGAAGAATTATGGGCTTTCGGGTTCACGAGCTGCGTGGAGAGCCAGTCACGCGAACGCCCCTTAAGGCCCTGCCCGGAAAGATCCGGCCCGATGCTTCCGCCGTTTGCGCCGACTTTGTGGCAGGCCAGACATCCCTTGGATTGGAACAGGTCGCTTCCCGCCTTTTCCGAGGCGGAAAGCGCGTGCGGGCAGGACTCGCCGGGTGGTGCGGAGGGGGGGCG
>SBEK01000360.1 GCA_009668925.1 Deltaproteobacteria bacterium | reverse complement strand
GCGCTCAGGGTATCCGCGGCGGCGACCAAGACCGAGATGATGCTGGTCGGTTCGACTTCACCGTGGTGGGATTCGATCGAGTTGATGACAACGGCGTTTTCACCGTGTTTCTTCGCGATCCGCGCCCCGATTTCGATATGGCTTCCTTCGACTTCGAAGTCCATCGCTTTCCCGATATCATGCAGAAGCGCGGCGCGTTTCGCCAAGGTTTGGTTCAACCCGAGTTCGGCGGCCATCATCCCTGCCAGGTAGGCGACTTCCATACTGTGCTGCAATGCGTTTTGACCATAGCTGTAACGGTAGCGCAGACGTCCGATCAAACCGACGATTTCACGGTCGATCTTCCCGATGTTCAACTTGAAGACGGCTTCTTCACCGACCTTCTGGATGGTTTCGTTGAGCTCTTTGGTCACTTTATTCACGACTTCTTCGATACGGCCGGGTTGGATCCGTCCGTCTTTAATCAAGGTCTCAAGCGCTAGACGGGCGATTTCCCGTCGGATGGGATCGAAACAAGATAGCGTGATGGTTTCGGGAGTATCGTCGATGATGAGGTCGACACCCGTCGCTTGTTCGATCGCCCGGATATTTCTTCCTTCGCGGCCGATGATGCGGCCTTTCATTTCTTCACTGGGAAGTGCGACGACCGAAACGGTACGCTCCAACGTTTCCTCTTGGGCATAACGTTGAATCGCCATTCCGATGATGTTGCGCGCCTTATCGGCCGCAATCGATTTCGCATCGTCTTCCGCTTCACGGATATAAGCCGTCACTTCGTTTTGGATCTTCTTCTCGACCGCGCTCATTAATTCTTTTTTGGCTTCCGCCTGCGTCATGTTCGCGAATCGTTCGAGTTCCGTCACCTGTATATCGATCTTCGACTGCAAATCACGTTCCATCTTCTCCAGTACGTTCAATTTTTCGGTTAATTGTTTATTTTTATCATCAATCTGCTTTTCTTTGTTCGTCAACGTTTCTTCACGGAAATGGAAGTTATCCTCACGGCGCGACATCTTGTTTTCCAGTTCCTGGATTTCTTGACGACGCTCCTTGATTTCCTTCTCCGCGGCAAGTTTCAATTCATACGCCTGCGTTTTTCCTTCAAGGACCGCCTGGCGTACTAGGTTATCCGCTTTGTTTGTTGCTTCGCTGATGAGTAAACTTGCTTTTTGTTGATCTCTATTTAACCCTAACTTTGAGACTAAAACCATCACGATCAGTCCCAAAGCAAAACCGCTGATACCGGTAAAGACGGAAAAGAGAATGTCTTTAGGCATGCTTTTCCTCCTGTACCTATTGATGAGTTAGATATAACTCTTTTACATAATAACGAATTTACGGACAATTCACAATAACATTTGCTCAGCACAAGAAAAATAGCAGGTTCCCCTGCTATTTTAGAC
>SBEK01000172.1 GCA_009668925.1 Deltaproteobacteria bacterium | reverse complement strand
GCACCAGATGTGCTTCTTACGACGACAACTCTATTGTCCGGTGATATTTTGCTGGATGCCCACAGGTCATTGTCTTCTTCAACGTAGAACTTCCAATCTACCTCCGTTGAATTAGGCTGCACCACCCAGGCGCAACAGGTCTTATTGACCAAAACGGACTCGGCGGTCGGCGTTTTGGGAGCAATCCTATCCTGCTGAAGGCCGGCCAGCTCATCGCGGGAGGGGAGACGCCAATCGGTAAATCCTCCCTGTTTCACATTCCTTGCGGTCTCGATGACGTTAGCGGCAGTGACGTCGCTTGCCGGATAAATAAACCATTGCAAACCCGTCTTGGTATCGATAATGCTTCCATCTTTCATTTGATTGAAACGGATCTTAATCGGCTCGCTTAAAACGAGGTTTTGTCCACCTTCTGTCGTCCTGATTTTCTTGGTTACTTTTGTTCTCCATTTATCGGAAAGCAGCGTCAAAATGTAATCGGATGAGGGCGCTGCGCCCGTCAAACTAAAGCTTCCATCCGCACCGGTTTTAGCCTCAAATTGTTCATATCCCTGAGTGGGTTGAACTTGCTTGAAAATAACCGTAATCCCCGACAAAGGTTTCCCTTTGCCGTCGACGATCTTGCCTTCAATGCCGGCTGTTTTATTGCCACAGCCGAATAAAAACATGCTGATCAAAAGAAGAAGTAAAAAGCGATATGCAATTTTCATAATAATGGCTCCTTATTCAAGGTTTAGTTGAACAACATATTACATTCGTCTATTGAGCGGTTCATAGGTAAGTTTTTCATAATATTAAAATATATTCAATAAAAAAGTGGCCGGAGGTGACGGTACGTCTTCAGGAAAGGGTTGAAACACGATGACGCCATTTTACTTGTTTTATGCTAAATAATTTGTGAATGATTTGGGAAGGGATGCGAAATGCGTCCGGGGAGGGACCTATGAAACTCATCGTGATTACGGGAATGCCGGCCGCAGGAAAGAATATTGCCGCCGAGTATGCACGGCAACATCAATATCCGCTTTTTTCTACGGGTGATTTTGTGCGAGCGGAAATTCGCAGAAGAGGCTGTAATGCCGATCCGGAAACCTCTGCTGCCATATCAACGGAAATGAGGGGACCAGACGGTTTGGGCGTCACACGTATGGCTGTCGAGGAGGCCCTGAAGCAAAAGGCCGACGCCGTCTTTCTGGAAGGCATTCGCTCGTGGCCTGAAATTGAATTCATCCGAAGTCAATCGCCTTGCATCCTTGTGGCTGTGGTGGCTCCCAGAAATATGAGGTTGAATCGGGTGAAGCAAAGAGGCCGGGCGGATGACTCCGTGGAACATTTCAGCGAACGCGACCGGCGGGAAATTGAGTATGGTGTTGCCGTCTGTATTGCCCTGGCCGATGCCTATGTTTTGAATGACTGCACAATGGCCGACGCATTGAGGCAACTCGACACCATCATCAAGACTATTTAAAGACCCGAATCAGCACGTCAGCAGGTTTTCCACTTCACGGCGTATCTTCTGCAGAGTCTCTGCCGACGACGCTTCAAACCGCAGCACGATGACCGGCTGAGTATTTGAAGACCGCACAAGCGCCCAGCCGTCTGGAAACGGGATGCGGATTCCGTCAATATCGATGACATCAGGCGTGTTCCGGTAGTGGTGCTTGATTTTTTTAACCACAGCAGCTTTCTTGCTGTCATCGCAATCCACTCGGATTTCCGGCGTAGCGAAGGTCTCGGGTATGTCGGACATCAGTTCGCTTATTTTTTGATTCGTCTGAGAGAGTATCTCCAGCAGCCTCACGGCAGCGTAAATGGCGTCGTCGTATCCGAAATACCTGTCAGCAAAAAATAAATGTCCGCTCATTTCTCCGCCCAGAAGCGCCTTTTCTTCTTTCATTTTCGCCTTAATGAGCGAATGGCCCGCTTTCCACATAATCGGCCGACCGGAGTATTTCCGTATGCCGTCATATAACGTCTGCGAACATTTCACCTCGCCGATGATTGTGGCTCCGGGATTATCTTTCAGTATGAAGCGGGCGAACAACAGCAGCAGTTTATCCCCCCAGATGATATCACCGGTGTCGCTGATCACGCCTATTCGATCGGCGTCTCCGTCGAAGGCAATGCCCAGATCGGCCTTTTTATCGGCAACGAGCCGAATAAGGTCCTGCAAATTATCTTCAACGGTGGGATCCGGAAAGTGATGGGGGAAATGGCCGTCCGGGTCGCAATACAGGCAGGTGACATCGCAACCAAGCTTCTCCAGAATGGGCAGAGCAAATTGTCCTCCGACGCCGTTGCCGGCATCGAGAACAACGCGGGGTCTCCCGGATACTTGGACGCGGTGATAAAGATAATCCTGGTAAACGCCGGTGATGTCCTGGGAGCGAGATCTTCCCTGGCCCGAGGCGTAGTTCTGACCTTCGATGATTCTTCTTAATTCCTGGATCTGCGAGCCGTAAATCGAATCATATCCGATGCAGATTTTAAATCCGTTAAACTCCGGTGGATTGTGGCTGCCGGTGACCATAACACCTCCGCCGGCCTGACAATGCCTGATGGAAAAATAAAGCATGGGTGTTGCGCAGAGTCCGATATCGATGGTGTCGATTCCTGCGGCCGTAAGTCCCTGGATGATAAATCGGTGATAGGCTTCAGAACTTAAACGGCAATCGTGTCCCACGGTCATGGTTTGAATCTTGTTGCGGCGTGCATAGGTGCCGATAGATCGCCCCAGGTCAACAATAAATTCTTCGTTCAAATCTTGATCGACGACGCCCCGGACGTCGTATTCTCGAAAGACATGTGGATTCATAATGTTTTCTCCGGACTGAAAAGTTAATCGAATGCTCGGGCTAAATAATGGACGTTCGTATCTAATTAATTCAAATATGTCAATGGAAGATGAAGACCTCACGGGCCTTTCCGCATAAGGTTCAGGACGTCTGAAGCCTGCGGCAGAACGATATCGGCTCCGGCTTGAATAAAGTCGGTTTCCAAAAAATGACCGGTTAGAACGCCCGCCGTCAGCGTACCGGCGTTGTGGCCGGTTTCAATATCCAGGGGGTGATCTCCGATCATAATGGACCCTGCAGGATCGCCGCCGCATTGCCTTATGGCCAGCATCAATTGTTCCGGGTGGGGTTTAACATGTTTTACGTCGTCGCGGCAAATGACCACGGAGCAATAGGAGGCAATGTCCGGAAATACCGTATGAACGGCCCGGGTGCAGTTTCTGGTGATGATGCCCGAATGAATGGAAGCGTCCTTAAGAATCGTGAGCAGATCTTTTGTTTTTGAGAATAACTCCCCTCGCCGGGCCGCTTCGATCTCAATGTCCTCGATGATTCCATACGCTTCGCGCATGAAGGATTCGGCTTGCCGGGACGAGTCTTTCCGCAGAAATACGGCCGCCTCGTCAATGATCTCCAGAACGAACCTGTGCCGCAGGATTTGAAGATCGATGCCGTAAAGGGAAATGAGCTCGCTGATCACGTGCCGCATCCGGTCAAAATCGATATTGAGCTTCGCCAGGGTTCCGTCGAAGTCGAAAATGACTGTATCGATGGTGGTCCGCTTGATGAATAAAGGACTCATACCGTCAGCGGCGTCCGGATGTGTAATTGGGAGAGAGCGTTTTCTTGACCGTGCGTGTGGGCTTGGAGAAGGGCAGGGTACTGCCGGACAGCATCTGCAGAAAATTCGTGACAATGTAAAATGTTGCGCCCCAGAGGATATCTTCATGACCGCAGGGGTCAGTGATGACCATACAGGGAAATTGCATATTATAACGCGGATCGGAACTTCCCATTGAGGATTCAACTTCGAGCGTTGCATACGAAGTGTCCTGGAAAAAATGAATGAGCGGAATTTCCAGCACCTTTTCGACTTCGGGATTCAGCCGGTAATCGCAGGGGTCTTTAACCAGGCAGACCACAGGAAAGATGGTTCGTGGAAAGAACGCCAGCGTATAGGTGGGGAGAGCCCCCAGGAAGCTGACATTGAGCGGACTCAGGCCGATTTCTTCCCAGGCTTCGCGCAGTGCATTCATCAGAAACAGCGCGACGAGAGAGATCGTGTCGGGGTCTTTATCCGGCAGATCGTTCATCAGGCGATTGTCGACCGACCGGATGATTCCCGTCTTTAATAAGATGTGCCTCAGCATTTCATCTGTTGAACTTTCCAGCATCCCTCCGGGACAGCTGATGTCGCCGGCCTGAGCGACGGCATCCGACCGTTTGATGAGCTGAAAAACATACCCCGATTCCCTGTAAGACAGGAGGAGCGCGACGCCGGCTTCCAGGTGATCGCTGCCGTGGATATTCGAGTGAACAATGGCCCCGTGTTTTTCGCAATAATCGATGGGTAGCCGGTCTAATTGTCCCGCTACGTAAAGAGGGAATTCAATTCTTTTTCGAAGAAGCGCTAAATCCATCATAATCCTTCATTCGGCTCTAACAGGTTTGAAATCACTTCATTATACCAGCGGCGGTAGGGAAATAAATTAATAAAACCGCAATGGCCGCCGAACGGCTGGCGGGATATCGTCAGAAAATCATGATCACTGAGTGCCCGGAAGTCTTCGATGGGGATGACAGGATCATCCTCGGCGATAAAGATGTTTACCGGTACATTCAAATTCCGGAAGGATTCCCGACCCAGCGTATAGAGCTTGAAATAATCCCGATAAGAAGGAAATTGGGGAAAATAGGTCATCATCTCGGACGTGAGGGCCATGCAGGTTTTGGCGTGCAGCATCTTATTGAAGTTGTAGATGCCGGGAAAAAGCCTTTGCTTCTTTTTGAGGGAGCGTCGCCACTTCTTCAGGAAATATTTTCGATAGAAAGCCTTGCCTTCGTCAATCGCCAGCGTCGTTTTGTAAGGATCAAGAGCGGGGCTCACGGCGAATACATGTCTTAAATTTCGGATGGGGGTTTGAGAGTGCTGGATAGCGATGCGCAGGGCGAAGTTGGCGCCCAGAGAAAAACCGAGCAGATAAGCGGACCTATCCGCGGAAAGTTCGGCAAGGGACTTAACGGCATCGAAAGTTTCCAAGAGGAGTGCGCCGTGAAACAGGCCTTCATTCAGATGATGAGATTCTCCGTGATCACGCAAATTCAGCCGGCAGACGGAAAATCCTTTATTAAAATAATAGGAACCGGCGGCGAGGACATAAGCTGACGATGAAGAACCTTCCCAGCCATGTAGAATGATCATCACGCCGCGTGGACGGGGGTGATGCGCAACTTCGGCCAGCAATCGCGATCCCTCCGTCGTGTCGATAATCAGCTTTCGGGAAGAATGCGAAAGCGGGCGATGAGGCGGTATGAGCAGACGTGCAGATGCCAGGATGGATTGAAGGTGAGGGTTCCTCAGAAAAGACCGAGGCAGAAAGCCTGCTGTGTTATTCTTCGATCTGGTGACCATGGACTTCTTTAAGAAAAGCCCCGCCCGAAACGGGCGGGGGGTTAATTTTGGTGGCGGTGCCTGGATTTGAACCAGGGACACTACGGATATGAGCCGTATGCTCTGACCAACTGAGCTACACCGCCTCTGGGGAATATTGTTTTGCTAAATAAGAAACCCGCACATCCCTTTCACGGCAACATTCGAGTTCCGACTTTTGAAAGTCGCCCGCACGCTATATCTAAGAGTAAAGCGTTTGTCAATACCTATTGAGCCGAATCCAACTCATAAACGACGATGACGCTGCGATCGTTGACCGATGCCCCAACGGACTGCACCAGAGCGAGAACAATTTCCGGTTTGCCGTCGTTATCGATATCCTTGAAGCAATAGTCGGCAACGTACCCGTTGATCCTTTTTGTCCGCCAGTTTTCGGCCATGCCCAGACCATCCCATTCCAGATTGTAAATTTCGCTCGACGTAAAGAGCTTAATATTCTTAAAGATGCGGCCGATGGAGGACAAATTCTTGACGATAATGACCTCCTTCTTGCCGTCCTTATTGGTATCGAACGTCAATATGCGCAAATTGGCAAAGGCCGTATCTGCAGGCTCTGCTTCGCTGGATTTCTGCGGGTCGAAAGGCGAGATATAGTTGTTAGAGCCTCCATAGACCGTATCGCTTCGCCAGACCAGTTCATCGGGTGAAAAACCAAACGATAAGATGCGCGTCATCGTCTTATGGGTCGGCGTGATTACACACAAATAATCCAGTTCATCAAGCGCGAGGATCTTTTCGCTGGTTCCCGAACCCAGTGTATCCATCGTTAATCCATAAATGGAAAGTCCCAGGGGAATTTTCATTTTGTCTGCGGAGACATACTGGCCGTCTTTCCAGACGATTTCATAAATCTGCGATTCAAATATCTTCTCGATGCCGTACGTCTGGCCGAGGAGCAGCGGCCTGCCGGACGCCGT
Source organism: Deltaproteobacteria bacterium (assembly GCA_009668925.1). Next base: position 2,072 of record SBEK01000172.1, on the reverse strand, counting down.
ATCGATCACCCGCAGGAAATAATGGATATTAGAAGCGATCATGATATATTCGCCGTCTTTGAACTGGAGGACAAAAGAGTTCAGCACTTTATTGTTGAGCGACGTGACAATAATTTCAGGAGTGCCGTCCCGATTGATGTCCGCCACATCCACGGAAATATACTGATCGTAAGGTTTGCCTTTGATCTGCTTTAATAATTTCAGCGCATCCGCCGTCTTCACATAAATGTAAATATTGTGCCTGTCGATCGCAACAACTTCATTCACGCCGTCTTTGTTGACGTCTCCGACGTCCATACCGATGAATTCCGTCTTAAACTGCTGGCTCATCCAGAATCCTCTGCGGTTGACCGGGTCGGATGAATTGATGAATTCAGGATTGATCATGGAGGTCAGAGTCCCTCTTTTGCCGCCCGCCTTCATGCCGGCGATGATTTGCGCTTCCCGTGATGTTCCGGGGGCGGCGGGCGGAGCAACCGCAGGCGTGACGGCTGTCGGCGCCGTTTTGGCCGGTACCGGTACCGACTGCGGCGCTGATCCGAGAATATGCTGGATAATACGTTGCGAAAAGTCATTTATTTTCGGAATCACTTCGTCAAGCGTTTGCGATTGGGAAAAAATGCCGACATCCGATTTCCCTCCCGCGATATCAACCAATTTTCCATCAATGCTGATGCTGTTCCCAATTTTGGTGATACTGCCCCAAACAACATAATCGGATTTCAATTGCCTGCCGATGTTTTGAACATCGATCAGATTCAGTTCCTTGGAACCGAATTTTTTAAGAACATCCTGAACGGTCTCTTTTCGTGTCACCTCCAGCTTATCGGAGGCGGATATGCGACTGATGAGCATATCGCCGATTCCCTGACGAACGTATTCAATGTTCTCGGCGCTGTGTACTGCGAAAGGCAGAATCGTTATTGTGCTTTTTTCTTTGGCGCCTGTGGTCTGCGCCATCATCAAAACCACAGCCAGACACAAAACAACCCGAATCGTTTTTTTCATATTCATCTCCCGTTGAATTAGACTGCCGAATTCGAAAGTCGTTGCGTTTTTAGCATTTAAAAAATGATAATTCAAGGTGGTTTTAATCCCGCTCCTGCGGGACGAGCGTTAATTCTCCGAAGCTTGCTGCGCAATATGACGTTCTTTTCATACTTCGACAGCTTGCCGCGAGGAAGTTGGTTGATTACGAATTCAGGGGGATAACGTAAAAAATGACAGACGTGAAGTGGCAGAGGCTGCCGGCCAGCACAAATAAATGCCAGATGGCATGATGGAAAGGGAGCCTTTTCCAGGCGTAAAAGACAACGCCCAGTGTATAGGCGATTCCGCCGGCGATGAGCCAGGCCAGGCCGCCGGAAGGCAGGGAATCGGCAAGGGGCTTGATTGCAAAAATGATGATCCAACCCATCATGACGTAGGCGATCGTGGAAATGATCCTGAAGCGATGAACAAAGAGCACTTTCAAGACAACACCGGAAACCGCCAGAAACCAGATAATGCCGAACATCGTCCAACCCAGTGCCCCGCGCAGCGTTACCAGAAGAAACGGCGTATAGGTGCCGGCAATCAACAGATAGATGCAGGAATGATCAAAGATCTTAAAGACCCTTTTAACCCGGGGTCTTTGAATGCTGTGATACAATGTGGAGGCGGTATAGAGCAGCGTCAGTGTAACGCCGAAGATCGTGCAGCTCACAACATGACCGGCGCTTCCGTAAATGCTGGAAAAAACAATCAACAGAACAAGGGCGGCGAGGCTCAATACCATGCCGGCGCCATGGGTGATGCTGTTGAATAATTCTTCGATAAAACTGTAAGGTGCTTCCCGTGAGTCGACCATAACCTTTACCTTTTGTTTTTTACACTATTGGCGAGTGATCTGTTTGTCAATCAATACCTTTAGCGACTGCGGACTTCGCAACATCCTTTTTCTTGACAATTCAAAGCGATGTCGTTAGAAAAAAGCCGTCCAGAATTTATCAACGATGTGCTTATGCGAGAGGTGTTTTGATGAGATCTTACGTGGTTATTTCTACAATGGGGCAGGATCGCCCGGGGCTCGC
>SBEK01000359.1 GCA_009668925.1 Deltaproteobacteria bacterium | reverse complement strand
CCGCCAAAAGATTCTTTCTCTGGAGGCCATGCTTCGGTCCACGCTGGGGCGGACATCTTCCGAGCCGCTGGGGAAACCCGTCGATCGCCCGCCCTCGATTTTCAACACCGAATTGGGTGCCATGATTTCGCAGGGGGAATCCCACTCGCCGGAAATCCGATCGCGTGAACGCATGATTGAAGCCTCGGAAGCAAAGGTCAAGATGGCCAGGAGAGAGTATCTGCCGGACGTAACGCTCAACGCCGGGGTTTCTCAGCGCGGCGGCGATTTTGAAAATATGTACAGCCTGACGGCGACTTTCAATATTCCGCTTTGGTTTATGACCCGGCAAAAGCCGGCGGTGAGTGAAGCCAGGGCGGGCCTTGTGCAGGCCAGACAGGATGCCGAAGCAGCCCGATTAATGATCGGCGCGGCGATCCGGGACAACTACTCGATGATCCGTTCGAGTGATAAGCTGCTCGATCTTTATAAAAACGGTCTGATTCCAAAAACAAATCAGGATTTTGACCTGGCGATTTCCGGGTATGCAACCGGAAGAACGGATGCCATTGTCGTCATTACGAGACTCAAGACGTTGATCGATTATGAGAATCTATACTGGAATCAATATGCCGAAAGGGAGAAAGCCATCGCCAGAATCCAGGCGATCATGGGTGAAAAGGATTTGGTTTCACCTGCCGGCCAAAACCAGGACAAACGGGAGACATTCAAATGATCAGAAAAATATTGATGACGTCGGTTGCCGCAGCCGTGCTGCTGGTGATGAATTCATGGCCGGTATTGGCTGAGCATTCCGGGCACGGATCGAAACCCGCTCAGGAGCCGGCAAAGGCGCAAAATAAAAAAACCGATGCGGTTCAGGCGCCGGAGGTGATGCCGCCGACGGTGGAAATTCCGCCGGATAAACAGAAGATGATCGCGCTCAAAACGGCGACGGCGACCTGGCAGCCCCTGCAAAAAGGCATTCGAACCGTGGGCAGGATTGAATATGACGAGAGAAGGTTGTTCACCATTAATGCCAAGATCGAAGGATGGATCGAGAAGCTGCATGTCGATTACACAGGCCGGTTCGTCAAAAAAGGAGAACCGCTTGCCGATATTTACAGCCCGGAGCTTCTCGCCACGCAGCAGGAATACCTGAATATTTTAAAACTGACGGCCAAATACTCGAAACAGCCGTCTCCGGATGCGAAAAATGATCCGGTCGGTTCCATGCTGGAAAAGGATTCATCGGCGCTTCTGGATGCGGCCCGCGAGCGTTTGCGGCTCTGGGATATTTCGGAGCGCCAGATCCGCCGTCTGGAGGAAACCGGCAAACCCTCGAGGACTCTGACGCTTTACAGTCCCGTGTCCGGTTACGTCCTGCAGAAGCACGCCGTTCAGGGAATGCGGGCGATGCCCGGCGA
>SBEK01000171.1 GCA_009668925.1 Deltaproteobacteria bacterium | reverse complement strand
CAGAACGCCGAATTCGTATCCCCCTTTTTTGAACTCATTGCAGGCGGCGACCGTGACGTCGGGGTAATCCACTGAATCCGCGCTTCCGGCTCCCATCACCTTGACTTCATAATTCTTCTTTTGGAAAAAGCTGATAATCTCTTTCTTGAGATCGACAGCTCCATGATCACAGGAAATCACGACTTTTTTCATGATGGTTCTCCGATAATGATGTTGGGCCGCAGCGGCCGCTGGAATCCGGTCCCGTTGTTTTTCTTTCTACATAATTACAGATTATGTCAACAAAAAAACTTTACTTCACGGGCATATTTGCGTAAAAAAATGCATGCGCGCATTATTGGACCGTTATTATCATCATCTTCTCATCGAAAAGGGAGCAGCCGAAAATACTCTGGAAGCCTACAGCAGGGATTTCAAACGGTTTGTAACCTTTCTGGAAGAGAAGGGGATATCCGATGCGCGCGCGGTCAGCTCACAGCATATTATCGATTTTCTTGTCGAAATCAAAGCACAAGGATTATCCGCCAATTCCACGAATCGGTGTCTGGCGGCGCTCCGGGGCTTTTACAAGTTCCTATTGCGGGAGAAAGCAGTGGACGAGTCGCCGCTGGCCCATATTGAACTGGCCAAGGTCTGGATGCGTCTGCCCGATACCGTGAGTAAAGAGGAGATGAATTTTCTCTTGTCACAACCCGGGGATCAGACGCCCCAGGCGCTTCGGGACAGTGCGATGCTGGAGCTGCTTTACGCCACGGGTTTGCGTGTATCAGAGCTCACTTCTCTGACGATGAACAGCTTCAACTGGCAGGTCGGTTTTCTGGTGGTTATGGGGAAGGGCAGCAAGGAGAGGGTTGTCCCCGTCGGTAAAACAGCTTATGACTGCGTGCGGCGTTATGTGGATGAGGCCAGGCCGAAGTTTGTGAAATCAAAAACCACCGATGTGCTGTTTTTGAATCGTTTCGGAAAGGCGTTTACGCGGCAGGGGCTCTGGAAACTGATCATCCATTACGCGCAAAAAGCGGGCTTGCAAAAAAATGTTCATCCGCATACATTCCGTCATTCCTTCGCGTCCCATCTCCTGGAGGGAGGAGCGGATTTGCGTGCCGTGCAAGTGATGCTGGGACATTCCGACATCTCCACCACGCAAATTTATACGCATGTCACCCGCGAGCGGCTGAAGGAGATTCATCGAAAATACCACCCAAGGGGTTAAACGGAGTATGCGAAAATCGGCCCAGACCCACAAGCGGTCTCACAAAGTTCTCATCTCGGTGATGGCGATCGCGGGAGTTGCCCTTCTTCTCCTGTCCTCGTTGATCTATTTTCAACCGCGGTTTTTGCGGCCGGCAACGCATGCCGCAAACCGGGTTATAAATGCACTGGGTTATTATGCATTCAATAAGACCCCCCAATTTTATTATTTGCAGCTGGAAAAGAACGGCAAGGACGTGCGCGTGAACGCCGGTGAAACACTGGAGGTTACGTACCGGGATGAGTTTGTGATCAAGAACCTGGCGAGCGATGATCTTACGGGAAAAAATGTAACGGCGACGCTGGAGGGAACCCGACGCGACAAAAATGATATCGGTGTCCTGTTTCGCGGGTTGGATCTGGTGAATCGTATTATGCAGAGCGATGCCATGGCCAAAGACACGCAAGCCGTCAACGTCTATCGAATCGCCGTCTACCATCAAAAAAAGAAGATCGGCGTCATCCCGATACGCATCGTGATCACGCCGCAGGACTGGCTGCGGTTTGCCAAGGAGTCGAGCAATATCAACGTTCAAATTGAATATCTGAAAAAAGCCATCGCCCAGAACAGCGAAGACGTCGGCGTGCGCAAGATCCTGGCCGGCATTTATCTCCGGCATAACCGTCTGGATGAGGCGGCGGCGCTTTATGAAGAGATTCTGGTCATCAAGCCGGGCGATGCCGGCGCGATGAAGGAGCTGGCGCGTTGTTATCTCCAAAGCAGGCGCACCGACCGGGCCGCAAACGTCCTTACGAGCCTGATAAAAATGCACGCACAGGATGCGGAAGCCCATGCCATGCTGGGGCTCGCCTTCGGCCAGAAAAATCAATGGGACGCGGCAGCCGGATCTTTCGGCCAGGCGGTTAAGCTGGATCCCGGAAACCATGCGGTGAGACTGCTTTTGGCCCAGGCTTATGAAAAGACCCGCAAGACCAACGCCGCGATTGAACAATATCGGTACCTGACCGGACACTCCGAAGACGCCCACCTCGCCTGGCGGGCGTTGGGAGATATCTATCTCGGAAGAAAAGATTATCGCCAGGCCGCCGAGAGTTATTTGCAGGTCATCAAGCTAAGACCCAAAGACGCCGCGGCTTATGCCAATTTGGCCACGGCCTACGCGGGCCAGGGCAAGCCGAAGGAAGAGATGCAGAATCTGAAGAAGGCCCTGGAGTTGTCTCCGGATGATCCCGTCATCCGCTTCAATCTCGCCGCCGCTTACGAACGGAGGAAGATGACGGACGAAGCGGTCGGTGAATATCAGCTGGTCTTGAAGAAGAGCCCCGACGATGCCGACGCTCTGGAGCGTCTGGCCGGTCTGACCATGAAAAATAAGAAATATGACCAGGCCGTTCGTTACCTGGAAAAACTGAGCAAGAAATCTCCGCCGAAAGCGGCGACATTCGTCAACCTGGGATTTGCCTACGGCGAAACGAAGCAATACGCCCAATCGGCTGAAAGCTATGAGAAGGCCGTCAAGCTGGGTGTTAAGGATCAGACGATTTATGCAAATCTTGCGTTTACCTATACGAGGCTCGGAAAAGACAGGGAAGCCGTCATCTATTATGAAAAGATATCCCCGCAAAACAAGAAGACCCTGAGCATGGCGGCCAATTATTACCTGAAAGAAAAACGCTACACGGAAGCCATCAGGAATTACCAGAAAATCGTAAAGCTCGAGCCGAAAAAGGCGTCGTCGTACTCGAGTCTGGGGTACGCCTATGCGGCCGCTAAAAATTGGGACAAGGCCATTGACAGCTACTTAACCGCTTTGAAGTATGACCGGGAAGACGATGAAATATACGCCAACCTCGGCGACGCTTACGAGAAAAAAGGTCTTTACCCTGAAGCTCTGAAAGCTTATAACAGCGCCTATGAGATCAACCCCAATACGTGGGCGGGGCCGAGAATCCCGCATTTGCGCATTCAACTTCTGAAGAAATGAAATTGGGAGCAGAGGAGTCATCCATGAAACACGTGAAACTCGATAATCTGACCTTCGGCAATCAGGCCGGATTCGTTCTCATCGCGGGCCCCTGCGTCATCGAAAATGAAGCGGCGGCGATGGAAATAGCATCCTATCTGAAGCAATTGACAACGAAGTTAAGCATTCCTTTCGTTTTTAAAGCTTCCTATGATAAGGCCAATCGGACATCGATCCATTCTTACCGGGGACCGGGACTTGCGGCCGGCCTGGAAGTTCTAAAGAACGTCAAAGAAAAAATCGGCGTCCCGGTTCTTTCAGATGTGCACCGGTTTGAAGAAATCGACCGGGCGGCCGGCATTCTGGATGTGATGCAGGTCCCCGCCTTTCTGTGCCGTCAGACGGATTTTGTCGTGGAGATCGCGAAGAAGGCGAAGATCGTCAACGTCAAAAAAGGGCAGTTTCTGGCGCCCTGGGATGTGGCCAATATCATCGAAAAGATCAAAGCCGCCGGCAATGACAATATTCTGATTACGGAGCGCGGCGCTTCCTTCGGTTACAATAATCTGGTGTTTGATGTGCGGGCCCTGCCGATCATGAGGAAGATGGGCTATCCGGTGATTTTTGATGCGACCCATTCGGTGCAGCTGCCGGGCGGCGCCGGCACGGCTTCCGGCGGGGAACGGGATATGGTGCAGTATCTGGCGCGTGCGGCGGTGGCGGCCGGTGTGGACGGCATTTTTATGGAAGTCCATCCCGATCCGGAAAAAGCTCTGTGCGACGGCGCCAATTCGCTTTACCTGAATTCTCTGGAAGAGATGCTGACCACGCTGAAGCGCATCGATGAAACGGTGAGAAAGGCTGTTAGACTGTAGACATTGAGACGGCTGAAAAGAGCACTTTCAGGCTGCGGCATTTGTCAGAAGACAAAAGGATATGAACGATTTCAGGAAAGGAAATCTCATTGAAAAAGACCATCAGGGAAAAACTGAAAAAGATCAAGATGCTGATTCTGGATGTGGACGGCGTGATGACCGACGGCGGAATCATTATGGATAAAGACGGCTGCGAAATGAAGCAATTCAACGTTCGGGACGGCCACGGCCTCGTCATGATTCAGCGTTACGGGCTCAAGGTGGCCATTCTCACCGGCCGTACATCGCCGGTGGTGGAGCGGCGGGCGCGCGATTTGAAAATTGAGGAAATCTACCAGGGGGCCCTGAATAAGAAAGAAGTCTTCACGCAAATCCTGGCCAAGAACAACCTGACTCCGGATGCCATCGCCTATATGGGCGACGATATCGTCGATATCCCCGTTTTGAAAATGGTCGGCTTTGCAGCAACGGTCGCGGATGGGCTGGATCTGGTGAAAAAGACCGTTGATCATGTTACAAAGAGCAAAGGAGGGCAGGGGGCAGTGAGAGAAGTCTGTGAAATGCTGCTCGTGGCCCAGGGGTATTGGTCCCAGGTTGCGGACCGTTATGAGTTTGCGGATCTCAGGTAATCCAGCGGGCACAATCACGAACGTTTCTTGTGGTGGGGATATGGAAATGGTATTTGCGTGGATCTACCTGCTCATCGCGGGCCTTCTGGAAATCGGCTGGCCGCTGGGCTTCAAGCTGTCTCAAACGACGTCGTATCGTGTGACTTTTATCCTGATAGCCGTCGTTTGCATGGCGGCAAGCGGGCTGTTTCTATGGCTGGCGCAGCGGTCCATCCCCATCGGAACCGCCTACGCGGTCTGGACGGGAATCGGTGCGGCCGGGACTTTTCTGATCGGCGTTCTGGCTTTTAATGATTCGGCGGCGATGATGAGAGTTTTATCCTTTCTGCTCATTGTTGCCGGTGTTATCGGCCTGAAAATTTCCGGTTAACGGTGTTTCCTTTGGTGCAATATCATTCGCGACAGGGTGTTCACGATGCCGGGGCCGTTTATCCCCGAATCACTTTACAGCGGCGATGGCGAATGGTATAAGAATGAAAGCTCGGCTCCCGATATTCGCGGCGGGCCCTGAGGAGAGATGAAACTCGCTAAGAAAACAAAAGTAATTGCAGTCGTTCTCATTGTTGCCGTGCTGGCCGCCGCGATCATTTTCGCCGTCATGCAGGTGACCGGAGGGAAAAAAGCGGATATCATAAAAATATTGCCGAATGAAGCGGATGTTCGAATACAGGATTTTGTTTATACGGAAGTCGGCCAGGACATGATCCGGTGGGAAGTGAAAGCCAAAAGCGCGCAATATCAAAAAAGGCAGAATCTTGCCGTGTTTGATCAGGTGGAAATAAAATTAACCACGAAAGACGGCAAGATATTTATGATGAAGGGTGACCAAGGCGAGATGCTGACGGACAAAAAGGATGTTGAAATAAAAGGGCATGTGCAAATTACATCCAGCGAAGGTGATCGGTTTACGACCGATTACCTGAGATACAGCGACGCTCAAAAACGGATCTACACCGATGCCCCCGTGGCCATGGAAAGCAAACGGATCAAAATGCGGGGAGTCGGCTTGTCTATTCTCATGAATAAGGGAGAACTGACCGTTTCTTCCGACGTCAAAGCTGAAATTCATTGATCGGACGTGATATGACTATAAAAAGAATTTTTATGGCTGTCTTGTTTATTTGGGTCGCCGTGAGTTCGAATGCCGCGGCCCAGATGGGTTTTGACCAGAAGAGCCTGATGCGAAAAGGTGCGCCCATTGAGATTGTTTCAGACAAGATGGAAGCATTTCAGGAAAAAAGGATGATCGTTTTTTCGGGAAACGCCGTTGCCACGCAAGGCGATATCATCATTAAGACGGATAACCTTTCCGTCTATTACAAAAAATCCAACGGGAAGAAGGAAAAAATCGGAAAGCAGGAAGTTGAAGTTGCGGGCGATCTGGACAGAATCGAGCTTAAAGGCCATGTCAGCATTTCGCAAAAAGACATGTCGGCGACGGGCGACGAAGCCGTTTATTATCAGGAAAGCGGACAGTTCATTATGACGGGAAACCCCGTTTTGCAGCAGGGTAAGAATATCATTAAAGGCTGCCGGGTCGTCATTTACGCCAATGAAAATCGCGGGAAAGTCGAACAATGCCCCGCGGAGAATTCCGGACGGGTCACGGCCATCATTCAACCTCAGGATAAAAAATAAACAGGTTCGTATAAAGAGCCGGTGGATGGAGAATGAGTCACTTAGCGGCAAGGGGATTAATAAAAATTTATAATAAGCGGAAAGTGGTCGACCGGATTGATCTGGAAATATCACCGGGGGAGGTTGTGGGACTTCTGGGACCGAACGGCGCCGGAAAGACGACGACATTTTACATGATTGTCGGACTGATCAAGCCGGACGGCGGCGAGATATTTCTGGACGGCGAGGATATCAGCAAATATCCGATGTATAAGCGGGCTCGCAAGGGGCTGAATTATCTGCCCCAGGAACCGTCTATTTTCCGGAAACTGACCGTCGAAGAAAATATATTGGCTATTCTGGAAACACTTGATATAAACGAAGACGAGAGGCGGGAGAGACTAAAGGAGCTTCTGGGCGAATTGGATCTCACCGCCCTGGCCAGGAATCACGCCTATTCTTTGTCCGGGGGCGAAAGACGGAGGGTGGAAATAACCCGGGCGCTGGTTACATCCCCGAAGTATATTCTCCTTGATGAACCGTTTGCCGGCATTGATCCGCTGGCCGTGGCCGACATCCAGAAGATTATCGAAAAGTTGAAAAATAAAGGCATTGGAATCATTATTTCCGATCATAACGTTCGGGAAACGCTTTGCTGCTGCGACCGTGCCTACATCGTTAATGAAGGGGCGATCCTTGTTCACGGGGAGCCGGAAGTCATCGCCCAGAGTGAACTCGCCAGAAAAATCTATTTTGGCGAAGACTTTTGCTTATAAGCGGCAGGGATGTGTGACGCGCGATTATGGCTTTTGAATTAAAACAAAATCTGAAATTATCCCAGCAGCTGATCATGACGCCGCAGCTGCAGCAGGCGATCAAGCTGCTGATCTTGTCGCGCCAGGAGCTGGTGGATACGATCACCCAGGAAATGGAAGAAAATCCGCTCCTGGAAGAGGTGGCGCCGGATGAGGCCAGCCCCGAGGAAGTGCGCTCGGAGGTCGAAGAGGACGTCCACTCCATCGAAAAAGAAGAAAGTAAAGTTCCGGAGCATACGGCGGAGCTGACCGGCGAGGGAGACGGTCGCGAAGAATTCGACTGGAATAACTATCTGGAGGATTACGGGCCCGTCGGCGTTTCCTACGACCGGGCCGACGGGGATGCCCCCACCCTGGACAATGTGTTGACGGAAAGCCCATCGCTCACCGAGCACCTGATGTGGCAGATGAAGTTGTCGCCTTTTACGGAAGACGAGATGCGTATCGGCGCTCAGATCGTCGGCAATTTGGACCCGAACGGCTACCTGTGCGCGACCGTCGAGGAAATCGCCAAGCTCGAGAACGTCGGTGAAGACCGGGTGGAGGCGGTCCTGAAAAGAGTTCAGGAATTCGATCCCTCCGGGGTAGCGGCCCGAAATCTTCAGGAATGCCTGCTGATTCAAGCCCGGATGCTGGCAAAAGAAAATCCGCTTCTCGAAACGATTATCCGGGATCACCTCAAAGATCTGGAACTGAAGAATTACGTTCATATCGCCCGAAAGCTGAAGGTTCCGCTTCGGGAAGTTGAAATTGCCGTTTTACTGATCGGCAAGATGGATCCCAAGCCGGGGGCCATCTACTCGGAAGAAAAAGTCCAGTCGATCATTCCGGATGTCTATGTCGTGAAAGCAGGCGACGACTACAAAATCATTCTCAATGATGATGGACTGCCGCGCCTGCGGATCAGCAATTTCTACCGCGAAATTATGGCCGGCGTTGGGGGACGGGACCACGCGGAAGAAGAAAACGGCAAAAAATACATTCGGGATAAAGTGCAGTCCGCTACCTGGCTGATTAAGAGTATTCAGCAGAGGCAGAAAACGATTTATAAAGTCGCCGAAAGCATCGTGAAGCATCAGAGAGATTTCTTTGACTACGGGATAGACCATCTGAAACCGCTTGTGCTGAGAAATATCGCGGATGACGTGGAAATGCATGAATCCACCATCAGCCGTGTGGTGACGAACAAGTATATGCATTCGCATCGCGGCATCTTCGAAATGAAGTATTTCTTCGGCAGTTCCATCCAGAGAACATCCGGCGAAAATATAGCCTCCAAGAGCGTTAAAGAAGAAATAAAACAGCTGGTTGGCAAGGAAGACCCGAAAAAACCCTACAGCGATTGCGAGATCGTTGATCTGCTCAAAGCC
>SBEK01000358.1 GCA_009668925.1 Deltaproteobacteria bacterium | reverse complement strand
ACGCCCGAGCAGTACGAAGAGAGTTTACGCAAGATGAAATTCAAGATTTACCTGATGGGAGAGCTGGTGAAGAATTGGGTGGACAACCCGATTATTCGCCCCTCGATGAATTCCGTGAAGATGACTTATGCGCTGGCGCAGAAGCCGGAATACGAAGATTTGATGACGGCCACGTCTCACCTGACGGGAGAGAAAGTCAACCGGTTCACGCACCTTCATCAGAGCACGGAGGACCTGGTGAAGAAAGTGAAGATGCAGCGTCTGCTGGGTCAGCAGACGGCATCGTGCTTTCAGCGGTGTGTGGGCATGGATGCGATGAATGCCGTGGACAGCACGACGTTCGAAATGGATCAGAAACTGGGCACGAAATATCATGACCGGTTTATTAATTTCCTGAAGATGGTCCAGAAGGAAGACCTGACGGTGGACGGGGCCATGACGGACGTGAAAGGCGACCGGGGGCTGGCCCCGCATGAGCAGGCCGATCCGGACCTGTTCGTCCACGTCGTCAAGAAGGACGATAAAGGGATCGTCGTGCGGGGCGCGAAAGCCCATCAGACCGGCGCGGTCAATTCGCACTGGATCCTGGTGATGCCGACCATCGCCATGGGGAAGGATGATGCGGATTACGCCGTATCGTTCGTTTGTCCTGCGGACACGGAAGGGATTTTTTACATTTACGGCCGCCAGTCGTGCGATACGCGCAAACTGGAGGGCGGGACGATTGATGTCGGCAATGCGCAGTTCGGGGGGCATGAAGCCCTGATGGTTTTCGACAATGTGTTCATTCCCTGGGAAAATGTGTTGATGTGCGGCGAAACCGAATTTTCCGGCATGCTGGTGGAGCGTTTTGCGGGCTACCACCGCCAGAGCTACGGCGGGTGCAAAGTCGGGGTCGGTGATGTACTGATCGGCGCGGCGGCGCTGGCGGCGGACTACAACGGTGCGGCCAAAGCCTCCCATATCAAGGACAAGCTCATCGAAATGACGCATTTGAATGAAACGCTGTTTTCCTGCGGCATCGCCTGCTCCGCTCAGGGTCATAAGACGGCTTCGGGGACTTACCTGATCGATCTGCTCCTGGCCAACGTCTGCAAGCAAAACGTGACGCGCTTTCCTTATGAGATCTGTCGTCTGGCGGAGGATATCGCCGGCGGCATGATGGTGACCATGCCTTCGGAAAAGGATATGAAGCATCCCGAGCTGGGCAAGATCATCGAGAAATACATGCAGGGCAACCCCAACATCTGCACGGAAGATCGCGCCCGGATCATGCGGCTGGTGGAAAACCTCACGCTCGGAACGGCGGCGGTCGGTTACCGCACGGAATCCATGCACGGTGCCGGTTCGCCTCAGGCCCAGCGCATCATGATCGCCCGCCAGGGCAATCTGGAGCAGAAGAAGAAACTGGCCAAAA
>SBEK01000357.1 GCA_009668925.1 Deltaproteobacteria bacterium | reverse complement strand
CGGCCGGCGATGTCACGCAGTGGCGGGTTGGCGATGCCGTTTGCGCGCTTGTCCACGGCGGCGGTTATGCCGAATACTGCGCCGTACCCGCGGCGCATTGCCTGCCGGTTCCCCAGGGGCTTTCTCTTGCCGAAGCGGCGGCGCTGCCGGAGAATTATTTTACCGTCTGGTCGAATGTGTTTGAACGCGGCGCCCTCAGGCCCGGCGAAAATATTCTCATTCACGGCGGGGCGGGAGGCATCGGCTACACGGCGATCCAACTGGCCAAGGCGTTTGGCGCAAAAGTTTTGACCACGGTGACGGGTGCCGCGAAGATCGAAGCGGTGCGCAACCTGGGTGCGGACGTCGTGCTGGACTACAAAACCGGCGACTGGGCGAACCAGGCCGCCGCGGAAGCGGGCGGGCAGGGAGTGAATTGCATCCTGGATTTTATCGGCGGCCCCTACATTCAAAAAAATCTGAATCTGCTGGCCAGAAACGGCCGGCTGGTGCAAATCGCATTCCTGACCGGCGCAAAAGTCGAACTGGACTGTCTGCCCATCCTGACGAAAAATCTGACGTTCACCGGATCGGTGCTGCGGCCGCGCTCCGTTGACGAAAAGGCGGCGATTGCCGGAGCCCTTTTGAAAAATGTCTGGCCGCTTTTCGCATCAAAGAAACTGAAAGTGCTCATCTCGGCCGTCTTTCCTCTGGCCGAGGCCCCAAAGGCCCATGAACTGATGGAATCTTCCGGCCACATCGGAAAGATCGTCCTGAAAGTCAAATAGAACGGGCCTTGCGCCCGTTTGAAGATCGTAAATCCATTCCGAACAACACTGTTTTATGATTCCTGCCAATTCAAAATGGTCATAAATTAGGAAAGTCATTTAACGCAGTTTCAAGGGGTGTAGATTTGCAGCCTTCTGCTGTTAAAAGTTTCGGGGCAAGCTCAGTTGAAGGAAGAACTACTTATTGAGTTCACCTACGAGTCCACGCTTTCTCGGAATAAAGACTCTAGAAGATTATTGTTTGTAAGGCTCAACGACAACATGAGCCGGAGCAGCCCAAGGGGCTGCGATCGGCTCTAGCGACTGGTAGTGCAATTTTAAATAGCGTAAATATTTACTACCGGCAAAGAATATAGTCCTGTATTATAGGATCGTTTATAATTTGCCATGAAATATCATGTATGGCATATGCCAAGGCATTATGCAGTTCCAAAGTTGATTGAGTTATCCCAAAAGGTATTGTGATATTTTTCTCGGGGATTGTTACATTCATTTGAAGAGTTACGCCGGAATTATAACTAATATATCCTTCGATTCTTTGGAAACTCAATGCGAGCACTTTTTTGGAATTTTGATTTTGTAATATTCTGCATTGTCTATAAGAGTCTTTTAAATAGTCGCTCATCATACCGGTAATTTCTTGAGAGTTGATATAC
>SBEK01000170.1 GCA_009668925.1 Deltaproteobacteria bacterium | reverse complement strand
ATGGGGGCCTATTTGCTGGGGCGCCGTTCGGGGCTTCTCATCGCGATCCTGTCCGTTCTGCTGATCATTGCCTTTGCCACCGTTTATCCCTCCAGATTTTTCACCCCCAATACGTTGTTACAGGATATCTGCAGGCTTTGCTCCTGGACAGGTTTTCTCATCCTGGCGAGCATCACGGTCGGCAGTCTCTATGAGATGAACAGACGCCAGCTGCATGACCTGCAAAATGCCTACGTCGGAATCCTGGAGATACTGTCTAAATATCTCGAGTCGACGGACCGCGACACAAAGGGGCATTCTGTCCGCGTCTCAGAACTGGCCATGGACATTGCTATTGCCATGGAGCTGTATCGTACCGACGTCGAGAACATCCGGGTGGCGGGATTGCTCCATGACATTGGAAAGGTGGAGGTGAGCGGAGAAATTCTACGCAAGGCAGCTGACCTCACAACTGAAGAGAAGGATGAGATCGACAAACATGCCGAGAAGGGAGCCATGATTCTTTCCTCTGTGGGGTCGGTTCTCAAGGAGGTTGTCCCCATCGTCATGGCCCACCATGAGTACTTCTCCAACAACGAAAACTTGGATAATGATGCCCTAAAGGAAAGAAAGATACCTTTGGGAGCGCGGATCCTGGCCGTCGCCGACGCCTTCGATGCCATGACAACGGATCGTCCGTACCGCAAGGGCATGCCGCCCTGGCAGGCTCGCGAACAAATTATGATCAATACCGGCAAGCAGTTTGATCCTCAAGTCGTCGAAGCATTCAAGCGCGTGCTCGATAAGAAACTGGAGACCATATAAAACGGCGGGGCAGGCTTGGTCTCGCCCCGGATTGCCGCCGATCCTTTGCAAATGAAGGCGGCAAGCGTTTCCCCCCGCAACCGGTCCGCCCCGAAACATCTATCAGGGCAAAGCGGCAAACCGCGTCTTTGAACCTTCTCAAGGAAGGGCGTTCTGAATTCAGGATGATCTGGCATGGGCGTGAATGGTAAAAAGATTTCCTCAGAAAAAACAGAAATGATTTTTTCCCTTGGCTTTTTTGATTCTGTACATCGCCATATCGGCGCTGCGGATCAGCGTGTCCGAGTCTTCACCGTTTTGCGGAAACAGCGCGATGCCGATGCTGAAGTTGACCTTGATCCGAAGCGGCGGATTGCCCAACAATAAGGGTTCCTGAAATCTTTCAAAAAGATGGCCCACGATAGCTTCGATGTGCTCCTTCTGCGCGATATCCGTGAGCAGAATGAGAAACTCGTCGCCGCCGATCCGGGCGATGGTGTCATTTTCACGCCGGATAACGCCCTTAAGTCCGTTGGCGATCTCCACGAGCAGAGCGTCTCCGACCAGATGGCCGTGGGCGTCATTGACTTCCTTGAATTCGTCCAGATCGAGGAACAGCAGAGCCAGCTGGCCACTTCTTCTTTTGGCCGTGACGATGGCCTGTTCCAGACGGTCCATCATCAGCATCCGGTTGGCCAGCCCCGTCAGCGGATCGTTATACGCGAGCTGTATGACCCGCCCTTCGGTCAGATCAACAAAATTGCCCAGGACGGCCCGTTTTTCATTCATGTGAATGAGGGCGACGGAACCCATGATCCATTTGATCTTATCCTGAGGGGTCATTACGCGGAACATGAAGAACGATTGGGTCTCGCCGTTGAGCATGGCATCGACGCTCTTCCGGACATGCTCCCGATCTTCCGCGTAAACGATATCCAGCGCCGACATGTCCCGCAGCTGCTTGGACGTAAATCCGAAAGTTTCCGTAAAGGCCTTATTGCTATAAATCAATCTGTATTTCTGGATGATGCAGATGCCGAAGGGAGAGAGGTTCAGCATGATCTGGATAAACTCGTTGAGTTCATGAACCTGTTTGGCGGCGGCGGAAAATTGGATCTGCAGCCGCTTGTTTTCATCGACCATCCTGTTGAACTGGTTCGCGAGCTCCGGCGGGCCGATGTTTATGTGTTCCGATTTGACAGCCACAGCAAAAACGCCTTTCCTGATGTTCACGCCGGTGCAAAAGTTTTTTATATGCCGGCGTTCTACACCACTTTTCCTAAATTGCCAAGACCAAGGGATAGAGCCCCCGCCGGCCCTTGTGAAAACCCCCGCCTCCCGAAAGAGAAGCGGGGGTCTCATTCACTCGCTCAGTATCGCTTATTGAATATTCTTGTGGATATAAACGGTCAAATCACCCATGCGGTTCGTGTAGCTGCCGAACTCGTTGTCATACCAGCCGAAGATCTTGGCATGGACCACCGGGACCTGCAGCATTTTTCCACCGAGGGTCTGGAGAACGCCCGCCGGCAGATTCGGAATGTGCGACAGATCAACCGGAATGAAAGCGGTTCTCGTGTGATTGAACTGACCTTCAATAATCACCGCCGCGTCTTCGCCGATCAGGTCGGTCGAGACATTCTGCTGCATCGTAAAGCGGACCAGGGGATTGTTCTGGGCGATCTTCTCGTAAATATCATTGAGCTTCTTCGTGTCGATATTTGCGGCGTCGCCTTTGCCGTTGGGCCGCGCCTGAAACGTCGCGTTCAGGATGATGAGCGAAAGGGTATTGGTTGGCACCCGGATGGAATCGCCCATGAACCCGATGTTTTTGACTTCCGGAATCACCTCGGCCAGGGCCTTCGCCGCGCCCGTCGACGTCAGAATAATATTGTTCAGAATGCTGCGCGTCTTGCGGATGTCCTTTTCTCCCGCCTTGGGCAGTTTATCCAGAACGCTCTGCGTATTGGTGACGGCGTGGATCGTGGACATGGACGCGGTCAAAATCGTGCTGGTTTCCTCATTATCCAGAAGCGGCTTCACCATGTGGGCAAGCCCCGTTGTTGTGCAGGACGCGGCGGAAACGAGCAGATGCTTCTTGCGGTCGAAAGCCGTGTGGTTGATGCCGTAAATCAGCGTGGTGGTGTCGTCCGGCACGGACAGGGCCTTGTTTTTGATCTTGAACGGCGCGGAATGGATTACCACCTTGGCGCCCCCGTTCAAATGGCCCCGGATCGACCCTTTCTTGTCGTCGACGGGAACGGTCGGATCTTTAAAGTTTCCGCTGCAGTCCACAACGATGTCCGCACCGTACTGACGCCAGGGAATATTGAGCGGGTTGCGCTCCTCGCGCAGAATGGTCACCGGCACGCCGTCGATGAGCAGTTTGCCGTTCTTTTCGTCCGTAATCTGTACGCAAGGTTTTGCTTTATAGCCGTAAAGAAACCGGTGGAGCAAACCGTAAGTGGCGTCCGTTTCAATCAGCCGGGCGATGGTTTCCATCCCCGTTCCCACATCGCGGCCCTGATTGACGATGATTTCCTTGAAATACTTTCTGCCGACATGATGCCATAACGTCAGCTTGCCGATTCGTCCCAGACTGTTAATGCCGAGTACCGGCCCCTTGCTTTCCTTTGTGCTGCTGTTACTCATGATATATTTCCTCCTTTACCCCCGTGTTGGCGGGAATGATTTTTGTCGTGATGAAGAGATGAAAGGCACATAGATCCCCAACGGCTGTTACGGAAGGTAAATTCGTATAAACGTTGAGCAATTCCGAAATCCATAATTCATTGAGGTCATTGGGGCGGACCGGAACCCTCTTACAGGAATGCGCCGCCAAAGTCAAGAGCGTAATGAATAAGTGTAGTTATATCGGCTATATGCAAACCAATGGGGATCAGGATCAGGCCGGTAGGGATGCCGGGGCTGTTCTTAGCGGGGGGAATCATCAGACCTTCCGGTATCCCTCCTTCAGGTGCAGCAGCCGCCGCTCCCGAAGGTTCCCTTGGCGTTGGTTTGCGGTCCACAGCAGCATTCCCCGCCGTTTCTTCCCAGCAGGCTGTTGATGACGGCGGCGGCGCAGCCGACACCGGCTTCCACGGCGATGGCCTGCGCAGGGCAATTCCGGCTGCACGCGCCGCATTCCATGCAGGCATCGCGGTCAAGGATGTGAACGCTTTTCTGGTTCATCCTGAACACACCGTGGGGGCAGACCTCAAGGCACATACCGCAGCCGGTGCATTTTTGTGTGTCCAGTGACAGGGTTGCAACATTTTTCAGATAAACCGTTTTGTCCATTTCCATTCTCCAAAAAATATTTGTAATAACTTAACTTTTTGTAGAACAAGAGGTTGCCGCCCCCTCTCACGGGTGGCAAGTCCGCTTGTTCTATCACGTTGTAATTTACGTCCAACTGATGACAAGCGATGCCATCCAGACCACCAGACCGAGAACCCCGGCCGCTATTTCCAGAGGCAGGGCCAGGCGCATTTCCTTCTTTACGCCCGACAGCGATGTGTAGGTCGAGGCGCCTGTAAAATTCATGGCCAGATAGGCGGAGACGGCCGGTATGATCATGAGCCAGGCCAGAGCCTCCACCCGGCCCGCCCAGGAGCGCAGGTCGGCGCCGCTCATGATAATCAGCGCCAGGGCAATCAGCAATCCGATAGAAAATCCCTTGACCGAGAAGGCTCGTCCGGGCAGCCAGGGGAGCATTAGCGGACTCAATACGGCTCCGGCAACAATGGCCAGGAAGAAGGCCAGGACGGCAAGAAGGCCGTCATGAAGCACGTTGGTCAGAAATCCGGCCCGGCCCAGCAGGCCAGCCGCGAGCAAAAAAGCCAAAGACAGAATCACAAAGGGTTTGACCGTAGCCGTAAGTTCAATCGGGATGAGCACGGCCCGGTCGGCAAGCCCGAAGGTGACCCGCCGCATCGCTTCATCGGCCGCGAGTCCGGCATCCAGGTAGGCCGGCAAATCCTCGGCGCGCACCGGACCGAAATAAACCTTGAAACCGGAGAACTTCCTGATCTGGTGGGCGGCGACGCCGGGGGCGCCCAGCTGCGGGAGAATGAGCTTTTTATGATTGACCACGCGGGCCAGGCCGCTTGCCGCAATTCTCTTTAAGAGCTCCAGTGTGCCGAAGGTGCCTTTGCCCGCCGCGCACCACACATTGATGCCTTTGGTGTCCAAAACCAGGATCCAGGCGTCGCGTCCGGGCAGGGAGCTTCTCAGCCGGTCAAAGCTCAGCTTGTAATTGGCCGTGACCAGAACGGGGGATTCCGCATCCGGGCTATTCAGCGCATAGAGGCCCGGGTCGATGGCGTAGTTCATTCGCCAGACGCCCAAACGGGCCTTAATGGTTCCCCATCGATCCTGACGCGTCAAGACGGACGTGACTTGCGGCACCGGCCCCGCCGGGGTGGAAATCGTTCCCGAAACAAAAGGCTGGTCGGGGCTCGCCAAGGGTTGTGTTTCATCAGACGCCGTATCCCCGCCGCAGAGGGCCTGCTCCCGGATGACCGGGAACTCAAATGAATAGGCCGGCTTAAGTCCCTGCTTGTTCTCTTCCATCGTTTATCCTCGATACCTGGTTACAACACGTGTAGATTCCCGCCGCATTTTTCACGGCGTCCAAAAAAATTTGTACCGCTTCCATAATATCGCCGCTCTTCTGTGCCGGCAGATGGATCGCTATTTTATTGAAAAACCCTTCCAGGCATACGTGCACCTTGTGATGAACCGCACGGCCCTCTTTCGTCAGCGTCAGGACAAACGCCCGAGAATCACAGCCCGACCGCTCGCGCGTGAGGAGTCCTTTTTGAATCAGAGGATTGACCAGCCGGGTCGTTGTGCTTTTTTCCACCGAGAGAATCCGGTGCAAATCCGCAATATGCAATTCGTTGTTCTTCATTACGGCGTCGAGAATGATGAACTGATGGAAGGTGACCCCTTCACAAAAAGCCGTATCCTGCCGGCAGCAGCGTGCTGCCTGTGACAACCCGATAAACAGGCCCATCCAGGCATCGTGATCGAAAGCGTTCTTTTTCATATTGGTTGTAATATACAACTATATCGGTTTTTGTCAAGGGCTGAATTTAATGACGTCCGGCTTTAAGTGAGGAGGATCACCGGCGGGGCAATTATCATTTGAATATTAAAATAAAAATGTTATTCTTTGGCCGGTCAAAAAAGCGCTTTTTACGTGCAAAACCCGTGAGAGGAAAGGGATGAATGATGACGACGCATGCCCAAATAGCTGAAGCAAAATTTATGGAAGGTTATAACTGCTCCCAATCGGTCTTGTTTTCCTTCTGTGACGAACTGGGGCTTACCGCCGACCGGGCGTTAAAGCTGGCCTGCGGTTTCGGCGGCGGCCTGGGACGCCAGGGGGAGGTGTGCGGCGCCGTATCCGGTGGCATTATGGTTCTGGGATTGAAATTCGGCCGGGGTGAAAATGACAAACGCATCGAAACGGATGCCACCTATCTGAAAGTCCGCGAATTTATGAAGCGGTTTTCCGACCGACATGGTTCCTGCATTTGCCGGGAATTATTAGACGGCTGCGATCTGGCCACTCCGGACGGACACGCCTACTTTAAAGAAAACGAATATTTCAATCTGATCTGCCGGCCATGTGTGCGGGACGCCGCTTCCCTGATTGAAGATGCCATTGCTTCGAAATAGGGCCGGAAACCGATGATGAGGCCGGGAGAAAGACAATGAAATGCTTCTGGGGAAAAATCGCTCTGGGGGTGATGAGCGTTCTTCTGTCGGCCGCCGGGGCCGGGGCCCAGAGCTCGGTCTGGGCCGTAAAAGGGGCCGGGGCCACGGTTTATCTGGCCGGCTCCTGCCATGTGCTCCGGGCATCCGATCATCCGCTGCCCGCCCCGTTTGAAACCGCTTATGCGGATTCCCGCCAACTCATCTTCGAAGCGCCGCCCGGAGATCTGGAAGCGGCCGAATACCTGCAGAAGCTTATGGCGCTGGCCATGTATCCGGACGGGACGACGCTCAAACAGCACGTGGCGCCCGCCGTTTACGCCCGGGCGGAAAAATTCTGCCGGGAGCGCGGCTATCCGTTCGATCAATATCAGATGTTTCGCCCCTGGATGCTGTCGATGATGCTGGCCATGCAGGAGCTCTCCCGTCTGGGCGTCGAAGCCCGATACGGCGTTGATCATTTTTATTATCAGAAAGCGCTTCGCGATGGGAAATCCATCGGCGGACTGGAAACAGCCGATGAACAAGTCGGGTTTCTTGCCGCCATGGACGGCAGCGTGGGCAACGAGCAGCTCAGTGAAACCATCGATGACCTCACGCGGCTGGACGGTAAAATAGAGGATATCCTCGCCGCCTGGCGCAGAGGCGATGAAGCCGGCATTGAAGCCGTCATGCTGCGTGAACTGAAAAATTATCCGCAATTGTATGTGCTGTTGATTGTGAACCGCAATCAGAAGTGGCTTGCGAAGATCGAAAGTGCGCTTGGCGGAAACATCAACACCATGGTCATTGTCGGGGTGGCCCATCTGGCCGGCCGCGACAGCGTTGTCGATCTTTTGCGCAGGCGCGGCTTCAAGGTGACGCAGCTCAGCAGATAGCGGCCGCGTCGATCGGCCGTGAGCGGTCTGGTGATGGTTATCGGCTATGGATAATGCCTGAACCGGCCCGCGCTTCCACCAATGATGCAATCATCATGATGCCCGGGAGCCTGATCAAACGAAAAGCGCGCCTGAAGAATGTTTGCATTCTGATCATCAATTTCTCATGAACATTTTTTGGGTCGATTCATTCGATCCTCTGCTGCGGCGGAACATGACCGAGAAAATGGCTTCAAAAACCGGTTCAAAATTTATATAATGGCCTCCGGGTGTTACCAAAATATAGAATGCAACCGCCGAATAGGGAAAAGATGCTATGGATGCCGCCCCCTATCAGTATCTTATACGTCAGGCACTGATGAAATATGGTCCCATACCGGAATCGGAATGGGAATATTCAAAACATATTTCGGTGGAACCCTGCAAGCTTCAAAAGGGACAGCATTTTTTGAGAATCGGAGATATCCCGGATAAAATGGCTTTTGTCATATCCGGGATTTTTCGTGTTTATTACAATACCGAAGAGGGCAATGAAAGGATTCTTGTCTTCAGAGGGGAAAACCGTTTTTTATCCGCTTATCGATCCGTTCAGGAGAATGAACCATCCTGGTACGGTATCCAGGCTCTTGAACCGAGCTTCCTCATCTGCATGCCTTTAAATGAATTAAAGAAACATTTGAGCGAACACAGATGCTGGAATGACGTCGCCCGAAAATATTTGGAAGATCTTTTCATCGAGAAGGAAAAACGGGAAAGAGATTTACTGTCTCTGGATGTCACAAACCGCTACCTGAATTTCCAAAAGAGATATCCGGATGTTGAAAAACGAGTGTCGCAATATCACATTGCGTCCTATCTGGGCATCACCCCCGTTGCACTCAGCAGAATCCGCAAACGTATTCTCGAAAAACCACAGTCAAATGATTGATTCCGGTCAATGCGTTTATTCTCAGTGCATCACATTTTCCGGTTACTTCCTTAATGATGTTTGTTTTCTTTGAAACCAGCAAGGAGACTTGCCGATAATCGTTCCGTACCAATCGAAATTTCAAAAAATCCTATCGGACGGAATGGACCGCAATGACAAGCGGAGAATCCGTTTTCCACTGCCGTTTTAAATGACCGGTGCGTCTTTTCATCGGAAGGCGGCGCATTGCACTTGGACGGATGGGAAACCGCGGCAC
>SBEK01000356.1 GCA_009668925.1 Deltaproteobacteria bacterium | reverse complement strand
ATAGTAGATCGTGCTGTCCGCCAGCCCCGTCTGAACAGCCGGGCTGGTCGCTCCCGTAATCTTTGTTCCATTGGCCGGGGTCACCCCGGATGTCGTCGCCCAATAAATATTATACGACGTTGCCGTCGGAACCGACGACCAGGAGAGCGTCACTTGCTTCGTTCCGCCCGTCGCCGTCAGCCCCGTAGGTGCGGCAGGAAGCGCCGGCGGAGGCGGCGTCGAATTCGTTGTTGCCGATGCCTCGGCCGATGCAGCACTTTCTCCGGCGCCGTTTACCGCGGTAACGACATAGTAATATTTGGTAGCTGCAGTCAGCCCCGTATGAATGTAAGGATTGGTTGCTCCAGTAATTTTTGTTCCATTGACTCTTGTGACGCCCGCCGTTTTCGACCAGTAAATATTATAGGAAGTTGCATTGCCGACCGCGGTCCAGGAGAGAGACACCTGATTGGCGCCCGCCGTTGCTGAAAGTCCGGCCGGAATGTCGGGGACTGAACCGGGCGCGGGCAGACAACTCGGATCCGGGTTGAAGAAACCTGCCGCAAGATCCGTTACCGGGCCCGTGAAGATGACGACATTCGTCAGGGTATTCGTGATGGTCAATACTCCGCCCACCAGAGATACGGTAACTCCATCGAAAACGCCGTCCAGATGATTACCATCCGCTACAAAATGATCGGAAATCGGATTGATTGTATCCGCGGCAAAATTCTGCAAAAGCGGTTTAAGTTTGGTCTGGAGGTCGACGACGGTTTGCGGAAGGTTCGTTTCTATACTCCTGAGCGTGGTCTGATCAGGACTTGCATATAGCTGATCCGGATCGTTGACCCCTGCGGCGCTGGCCACCAGCAAGTTTGAAAAGGGGTTGATGTTGGCTGTCCCCGGGCCGCTGGCAAAGGAATGGAGCGTATAGCTTACCCCGTTGCTGGTTCCGACGGCTCTGAGGATGAACGGCCCTGTCATTCCCGCGACATCCAACGCAAATGACCCGTTACCCCCGATAACGGTTTTCCTTTCGGCACCCAGTGAATCCTTAATCGCCGCTTCACCGGCCAAGCTACTCCCGGCCGCGGCGACACC
This sequence comes from Deltaproteobacteria bacterium, assembly GCA_009668925.1. The sequence goes on along the minus strand of SBEK01000356.1, from coordinate 349 downwards.
GGACACCACCTGGGAGGAAATTCCTTCCGGTCCTCCTCCACCGCAGCCGTATCCGGCGAGCATGAGGCAAACACCGAGTGCGGCAAGCATTAAAACTTTAAAGCGTCGCCACTTACTTCTCTCGTCTATTGCATTTTCTATCCGAACATTACCGGATAGACCCTTCGACGTTAAACTGACCATAAATTTTTCTCCTTTTTACTTTGAACCCCTCTTTTTTATCCCTTCGTTTTTGAGACCGAAAACAAAATTGACGATCCCCCCTCAATCAAAATTAAAGTGACAGTTTACCCAATTAATGTATATTGATTTGATAGTCAATAATAGTTTTTACCTGCCGGTCTGTCAC
>SBEK01000169.1 GCA_009668925.1 Deltaproteobacteria bacterium | reverse complement strand
TGCGAACGAAGAGAACGGCGGAAGCCATCGCGCGACTGCAGGACGATTGCCGGATTATTGCCCTCGGGGAGTTTGATGAAATCAATGCCGGCGTCTGCGAAGGCATGACCTATGCCGAGATCGAACAGAAGATGCCGCAGGTCTTCCGCAGCCGTGAAACTCACAAATACGCCTATGCCTACCCGGAAGGCGAGAGCTACGCGACGATGAAATCACGGATCGAGGCCGGCATTAAAAAATCCTTTTTTCTCAACCGGCGCTCCGACACGATCATGATTGTCGGCCACCAGGCGGTCAACCGTCTGATCCTGTCTCATTTCCTTTACCGGCGAGATGTGGACGTCCCCTATATTTATATTCCGCAGGATCGCTTTTATCACATCGTCTCGACGCAGAATAAGAAGCTTTTTGAACTCAAACGCTATGATTAGCACCATTCCGTTTACAGCTGGCTGCGTTATTCCTTGAAAACGAAAGGGTGTTGACGAATGATTATAAAGAAAGAGAGGTAAATATGATCACATCCAATCCCGATGAATTTAACAAACTGGCCGCCAATCCCGGCGGGGGACCGGTGGTGATGCTGAACCTGCTTGCGTTCCGGGGTGCACAGGGACAGGCTTCCTACGCCCGTTACACGAAAGAGGCGGGGAAATTTGTCGAAGACGTGGGCGGGAAGGTCCTGTATCTGGGCCGGCCGAATGAATTGCTGAACGGCGAAGAACGGTGGGATCTCCTGATGCTGGTTCAGTATCCGTCGCGCCAGGCCTTCCTTTCGATGATCAATAATTCCGAGTATCTGAAGACGCATCGATTTCGGGAGGAAGGCGTCGACCGCGCCGTTCTTTATGCAACGGATCCGATCAAGTTTAAGGAGATCCGATAACGCAGGCTGCCGGGCTGTGCTGGATGAAGAGGGCCGGCGCAAATGTGCCTTAGAAAAACAGACCCGCCGGATAATCCCCGGCAGTCTCGCCGCCGTCAAGGCCGTGCTTTTTCCGCTTGCGCCCAGGCGGCATAATTCATATACTTAAATTCACGGGAGCCGTTTATCAGAGTCGTTTTGGTTTCAGGGGGAGGCCTTATGAAAAAGATGTTTGTTTTTGCGGTTGCGGCTTTTATTCTGGTCGCCTTGTCCGGCGCGGCGCCGGCGGCGGATCAATCCATTGTCGGTGTCTGGTCTCTGCCGATCCTGAAAGGGAAAGATAAAGGCAAAGAAAGGTCCCAAATCGAAATATTCGAGAAGAACGGCGTTTACTACGGCAAAATTGTCAAGCTGACCACCGTTCCCGCCAACGCGGTGTGCACGAAATGCAAGAAAGACAGAAAAGATAAGCCCCTCATGGGAATGCTGATCCTCTGGGATCTGAAACCGGAAGCCGGCCGGTATGCCGACGGCAAGATTTATGAAGTCGAAGAGGGAACGGAATACAAGTGTTCGATTGCCCAGGCCTCTCCGGATAAGCTGAAAATAACGGCCTGTTTGCTTTTCCTGTGCGAAAGCCATTACTGGACAAGGGTAAAATAAGCGAGCTTCAGAGATCGCCGGCTTATGCCTTAACCCACCTGGCGGCGGCCAGGGATGTCAAATTGGCGATGGTTCCCAGGATCCGGCGTTGTTCCGGCAGCAGGTTTTTAAAGGCTTGTCGGATGCCGATGACCCCAATTATTTCTTCCTTTGTTTTGGCCGGGGAATAATATCCGCTTCTTGACGTCATTCCTATATATTTCTTTCAAGAGAGTGCCGAGATCGGATCTTAAGTCTTATTCTTCCCTGAAGAGGTGCTTTTTCCTCCGTCGACGGCTGATTGCTCCCATTCCTTAATGGCGGTGGAAATCTGATGCGGGTCTACGGCCATTTCCAAGCTTTTTAAGAAATACCGGTTCTGGAGCGTGCGGGCGGCGACCGCCAGGAGCTGCAACTGCACTTCCGGCTTTTCCAGCGGAGAAAGACTTAGGAAAACATATTTGATCGGTTTTTCGGTGGCGACATCGCTTATCCCCATTCTCGTCAAACCGAGCGCGGCAAGAGGTCTGTCTAATCCTGCAACCCGCGCATGGGGGAAGGCGACACCCTCGCTGTAAAAAGTGGAACCCTGCGCTTCCCTTTCCTGGACAGCAATTAATCCGGTTGCATCATCGCAGGCGAGATTTTTAGCGCAGGCAGCTTTGACCAGTTTTTCGAGAACGACAGCCGTATCCATGGGTTTGTCCCAGATAATAATCTCCGACTCGCTGAGCAGGGAACCAAGCATTATATTTGGCGCCGCCTGCTTCGGCACCTCCGGGGAAGGAGTCTGCATCGCTTCCTGCAATTCATTTTCAAAAAGACGATGCTTCCCGGCGGCGTCTGTTTCTTGAGGTTTTGTATCCAGCACGACAATCGTCACTCCTCTGGCGCGCTCCATAAGAAATTCAGGAATGCTCTTCTTGCCCATGATCCTTTTCCAGGCGGGGATGTGCGCAGGAGATCCGGTCACGATATGACCGACCTGATATTCCCGGGCGAAGCGCAGGATCGTGCCGGCAATGTCTTCGCCCTTGTAAGTAAAGACCATGGCGCCTAGTTCCTTCGCCAGAGTCAGGACGCCCGACAGCATCCGCTGTGTCCGGCTGTCGATCACGGTAGCTTCTTCGGAAGGAGTTTGTACGTAAACGGCGTACCAGTTCCGGTTCAGTTTCCCCGCCAGCCGTGAGGCGTAACGCAGCAGCAATTCACTGTTAGGGCCCCGTGAACTCAGGCAGACCATGATCTGATCCGGCACAATCGTGCCCTCTTCCGACAACGTATCGTGCCTTCTCAGATCGATCTGGGAGGCCATTTCCCGCAGCGTCAGCTCTCGCAGGTTTTCCAGATGGGGGGTCTTGAAAAAATTTCCCATGGCCGTCCCGACGCGCTCGGCCGGATAAATCTTACCTGCCTTTAATCGTTCTTGAAGATCCTCGGGGGTTACATCCACATTCACAATTTGATCCGCCTCGGCCAGTATACTATCGGGCAAACGCTCCCGGACTCTGACCCCCACTGATTTTTCCACGGTGTTGTAAAGACTTTCCAGGTGCTGAACATTGAGCGTCGTAATAACATGGATGCCTGCGGCCAAGAGGTCTTGGACATCCTCATAGCGCTTGGCATTCTTGCTGCCGGGTACATTGGAATGAGCCAGCTCGTCGACCAGGACCACCTGCGGCTTGCGGCGTAAGATGGCTTGTACGTCCATTTCCTCCAGGATGATGCCGTGATGCTGTTGGAGGAATTTGGGGATAACCTCCAGACCTTCGACAAGCATGGCCGTCTCGGCACGGCCATGGGTTTCCACGACGCCGATCACGACGTCGACGCCCTCCTGCTTGAGTCTTTTGGCTTCCAGCAGCATTTGGTAGGTCTTGCCGACGCCTGCTGCATAACCCAAGTAGACCTTCAACCGCCCCCGTTGGGAACGGCGGATCATACGCAGGAAGGTGTCGGCTCTTTCATCCGTCATAATGATTTACCGCGCCAAAAGTATTCCATCTCCGTTAAGTCATATCATAATATCATAAACGCGTTCATCCCGCTTTGCGCGGTTCGCCAATTTACTCCGCTCTTTTCAGGGTAAAGGAAAAGCTCGTTCCTTTGCCTTCTTCGCTCTCCACATGGATGCTCCCCCCGTGAGCTTCCACGATCTGTTTGGCGATCGCCAGACCAAGTCCCGCGCCGGTTTCCGATTTCTGATCGGGTGCCCGGAAAAATTGTTCAAATATCCTTTGCATAAACTGGTGGGGAATCCCGCGGCCGGTATCGGTGACGGAAAAACGGACCATCTGGTCCTCCGGAATCGCCGAGATGGTGATGCTGCCGCCGGGCGCCGTGAAGCGGAGCGCATTGGACAGCAGATTGGAGAAGACATGGCGGATCTGAGTCGTGTCTGCGCTGACCTTCGGCAGATTATCGGAGAGCTGTATCTTCAGCTCGATACCCGCATCCTGAGCGGTTCGCCGGAAAGGTTCCACGGCATCGAGAACCAGAGACTGGGCATACATATCCTGAACGTCCATCTGAAGGCGGCCCGATTCGATACGGCTGATATCCAGCAGGTTCTGAAGAATTTGATGGAGGCGGTCGCTGTCTTCCCTGGCCGCCAGTAGGAGTTCCGCCTGTTTTTCAGTAAGGGTGCCCACTTTTTCTTCCAGCAGCAGATGGATCGCCATGCGGATGGATGTCAGAGGGGTTTTCAACTCATGAGATACTGTGGCAATCACGCCCCGCTTCATTTCGTCCACGTGCCGCTGCTCGGTTACGTCTTTCATAATCAAAAGGACGCCGGTCGGTTGGCCGCTATGATCGGTCATCGGCGCCGCAGTAGCACGAAAATAGCGCTCTTCGCCGTTTACAAAAAGCTGGAAAGCATTCTCTTCTTCAATATTTTCTAATGCGGCGCGATCGATAAATTTATGAAAGAGACGGTTCAAATTTCCTATAGCGGCGTCTTGAACCAATGTGCCGGCTGCGAGGCCGAAGAGCTTTTTGGCCGCTTCCGTCGATATCTCCACTCTTCCGTCGAGATCGGCAATGGCTGCGGCGTCGGGCAGCCTGCGGAAGGTTTCTCTGGCAGCTTCCCGAGTGCGTTCGAGCCGGGCCTGATCGCTGCGACGAAAAGCGCGCAGACCCGCCGCCATATCATTGAAGGCCTCCGAAAGACGACCTATTTCGTCCCGAGAATCCACTTTCACGACAAGATCAAGATTCCCATCGCGAATAGCCTCGGCAGAAAGGGTCAGGCGGTGAATAGGATTCAGAATCCACTTGCCGACAAAAACGATAAAAGCGATAGCAACAAGAACGCCGCACAGGACGAAGAGGGACATCCGCTCCTGAGCCTTTGCCGCGTCTTTTCTGGCCCGGTCGTTGGCTTCATTCATGTTCTGCTGATTCATTTGCAGGATGTCGTCCGCCGTGCTTTTGAGTAGCTGAAAAAGCGGCAGGACTTCTTCGAAATAAGCGCGGCGGGCTCTGTCCGGAGAGGGCTGCAATTGCAAGTCATGGATTCCTGCGCGGTAGCGGGCAAACTGTGCCTGCAATTGAGCGGCTTTCTCTCCTTCGCCGGGGAGTGTGATATTGTGCAGTTCAATATTGAGGGCTTTTTCAAAAGCGGCTTCATTCTTTTTAATTTGTTCGCTTCCCGGCAGCGGGTAACCCATCAGTATAAAGAGGACGCCGCTGTCCATGCGTTCCAGGGCTTCCTTCATATCCTGACAGGCGACAACGCTGCGGTAATTTTCCTTCAGGATCACATCAATGGAGTGTCCGAGATGTCGAAATTGAATGATACTCTGAAAGCCCCCGATCAGCATGATCAGCAGCAATCCGCCGTATCCCAGCAACATCTTTTGGCGAAGACTCAGCATGCGTTTCTCCCGAATGATTTAAACTTTCTTCTAATTTTCCAAGATTACTTCTTACCGTCCAAATCAAGATTCAGCAAGAAGACATTCACCCGCGGCTCGCCGAAGATGCCCAGGTCACGGCCTTCGGTGCGCGACAGGATCATCTTCTGCAGGCTTTCTTCCCCTATGCCGCGGGCTTTGGCGACCCGGTCCGCCTGCTGGAAAGCGTTCTTTACGCTGATATGGGGATCCAGGCCACTGGCCGATGCCGTGACGGCGTCTATCGGAATGACGGCTGACGGTGCAAGGTTGTTTTCCTTGCGGTAGGCGGCTGCGCGCTCCTTGACCGCATCAATCAGCTTTTGCGATGTCGGTCCCAGATTGCTGCCGCCGGAATTGGCGGCGTCATACCCGCTCCCCGCTGCCGAGGGACGGGGATGGAAGTAACCCGGGCCGGTGAACGGCTGAGCCAGAAGAGACGAACCGACTGCTTGTTTTTTGATCGAAATCAGTGAACCGTTGGCTTGATCGGGAAACAGGCCCTGGGCGCAAAGCCAGACTGCTGCCGGATAAACGCCGCACAACACAACAGCCAGACCTGCCGCTGCAATGATGGAAATACGCAATTCGTTGATGACGGTTTTTAACATGGATCATTCTCCTTTTTGAATAACGGCTCACATCCAGGGCAGGAAGCCCGCCAGCAGATCGATCAGTTTGATGCCGATAAAGGGAGCCACCAGACCGCCCAGCCCGTAAATGAACAGGTTCCGCCTTAAAAGTGAAGAGGCGGAAACTGGCCGGAATTTTACTCCCCGAAGAGCCAGCGGTATCAGCGCCACGATGATCAGCGCGTTGAAAATGACGGCGGAAAGAACAGCGCTCTGCGGGGATCGCAGTCCCATGATGTTCAGGGGGGCAATTTCCGGGAAGAGCGTGATCAGCATCGCCGGGATGATGGCAAAATATTTTGCCACATCGTTGGCGATGCTGAAGGTTGTCAGCGCCCCCCGGGTGATGAGCATCTGCTTGCCGATTTCCACGACTTCGATCAGCTTGGTCGGATTGGAATCCAGGTCGACCATATTTCCGGCTTCCTTTGCCGCCTGGGTGCCCGTGTTCATGGCCACGCCGACATCGGCCTGGGCCAGGGCCGGCGCATCATTCGTTCCGTCGCCCGTCATAGCGACCAGATGGCCTGCGGCCTGCTCCTTTCGGATCAGGGCGAGTTTGTCTTCCGGCCTGGCTTCGGCCAGATAATCGTCCACACCCGCCTCACTGGCGATCGACTCCGCCGTGAGCCTGTTGTCGCCTGTGATCATCACGGTCTTGATGCCCATGGCCCGGAAACGGGTGAAGCGGTCTTTCAGCCCGCCTTTAACGATGTCTTTGAGGTGAACGATCCCCAGAACGCGATCGTTTTCGGCGACAAGAAGGGAAGTTCCGCCCGAGCGTGAGATTTTCTCGCTGACTTCCCGGATATCCGGAGAAAAATCGGCGCCAATGAAAGCCCTGACGGCATCCGGGGCGCCCTTACGGATCTTTCGGCCGTCGACATCCACACCGCTCATGCGGGTCTGGGCTGTGAAATTAATGAAATTGGCATGGGGCATCTCGGCGATGGAGCGACCGCGCAGGCCGTACTGCTTGGCCAGAATAACGATGCTCCGGCCTTCGGGTGTTTCGTCGCTGAGCGACGCCAGCTGGGCGGCATCGGCCAGCTTCTCGGGTGGAACCCCGGCCGCAGGGATAAATTCGGTGGCCTGCCGGTTGCCCAGTGTAATGGTGCCTGTCTTATCCAGCAGAAGGACATCAATGTCGCCTGCCGCTTCGACCGCCCGCCCGCTCATGACCAAGACATTTTTTTGCACGAGCCGGTCAATGCCCGCAATTCCTATGGCGCTGAGAAGTCCGCCGATGGTTGTGGGGATCAGACAGACCAGAAGGGCCGAAAGGACGGTAATGCTGAAGGAAATACCTGAATAGAGTCCGAAACATTTCAGCGTCAGGATGACAACAAGAAAAATAATCGTCAGGGCCGAAAGGAGAATGATCAGGGCGATTTCGTTTGGCGTTTTCTGACGTCGCGCCCCTTCGACCAGGCCGATCATCCGGTCCATAAAACTTTCACCGGGATTGGCGGTGACCATCACCTTGATCTGATCGGACAAAACCCGGGTGCCGCCGGTGACGGCGCTCCGGTCCCCGCCGGACTCCCGGATGACCGGCGCCGACTCCCCGGTGATGGCGGATTCATCCACGGAGGCCACGCCTTCGATCACTTCACCGTCGGCGGGAATCACTTCTCCGACGGAAACGACGACCACATCTCCTTTGCGCAGCATCTCCGCCGGAACCTGCTCCTGCACGCCTATGGCCAATGTACGATTGGCGAGGGTATGGGTTCTCGTCTTACGCAGGGTATCGGCCTGGGCTTTACCGCGTCCTTCGGCCATGGCTTCGGCGAAATTGGCAAAAAGAACGGTGAACCAAAGCCAGATGGATACCTGAAGAACGAAAACTGCCGATTCGGCGGATGGTCCGGCAAAAAGGCCGACGGTCGTGATGAAAGCCCCGACTTCGGTTACAAACATCACCGGATTTCTCATCATGGTCAGAGGGTGAAGTTTTTTAACGGATGCGACCAGCGCCTCCACAATAATACGCCGGTCGAAAATTGAACGTTGTTTGGCAGCCATAATATTGAGTCCTTATTTTACGTTAATCCCGCCAGGCGGGATAAGTAAGTTTACGAATTTGTTTATTACCGCAAACAAATTCTAACTTTCTAAAACAGTTTTCCCGAACCCGTCATCATAAAATGCTCGACCACAGGACCCAGGGCCAGAGCCGGGAAGAACGTCAAGGCGCCGACAATAATCACCGTCCCGACCAGCAGAACAACAAAGGTCAGCCCCGAAACCGGGAAGCTGCCGGCGCTTTCCGGCACCAGTTTTTTCCCGGCAAGATTCCCCGCAAGCGCCAGAACCGGGAGAATAAAAAGAAAGCGGCCGATGAGCATGGCAAAACCGAGCGTGATGTTCAGCCATGGCGTATTGGCGTTCAATCCCGCAAAGGCGCTGCCGTTATTGCCGACGGACGAGGAATAGGCATAAAGAAGTTCGGTGAGGCCGTGTGGACCTGCGTTGTTGAGCGCGGTGACGCCCCAGGAGCTTACAGCCGCCCAGGCCGCAAAGCTCAGGATGCTGAAACATAGAACCAGCACCGCCAGAACACTGACCTTTACATCGTAGGCTTCGATCTTCTTTCCCAGATATTCCGGCGTGCGCCCGACCATCAGACCGGCCAAAAAC
>SBEK01000355.1 GCA_009668925.1 Deltaproteobacteria bacterium | reverse complement strand
CATCCGCAACGTTCGGGAAAAGGCGGCCAGAGAGCGCATTGAGGAAGAAAAAGCCAAAGCGCAGGACGTCTTCATCGCGGGAGCAATGGTCAGGCCGGGAGCATACCCGTTTGCGGAGTCAATGACCGTTCGGGATCTCATCGGCCAAAGCGGCGGAACGTTAAAGACATCTTATCCGGAGCAGGCGGAAATCCTGCTTGCGGCATCAGCGGCGGACAAGACGCAAAGTGTAAATCGAAAGATCATCAATTTGAAGAAGGCGCTGGACGGCGATCCGGCGCACAATGTGGTGCTGCGCCCCGGTGACCGGCTGGTGGTTAAAGACCGGCCCGACGAGGCAAGAATCTTGCCGGAGATTTGTCTGTCCGGTGAGGTCCTGCTTGCCGGAAAATATCCGATCTACAAAGGAGAGCGCCTCTCTTCCGTAATCGAGCGAGCGGGCGGCTACCGGTCCGGGGCAAACCTGCACGCGGCCGTCTTTGCCCGGGAAAGCGTGCGCAAGCTGCAGCAGAGCAGCCTTGATGAGATGGCCGCCCGGATGGAACGGGAACTGTCGCAGCGAAATCCAGCGGCAATCGGCAAGTCCAGGCGAGCGTTTGACAATAAGGATAAAGGAGCAGACGCGGCAATAGAATTGAAACTGCTCCAACAGATCAAGACACTTCAACCGACAGGGCGAATGATGATCCAAAGCAATGGCGCCGCTGCGCAGCAGCATCTTGCGGATATCGAACTCGAAGGCGGAGACAGTCTGTTTATCCCGTCGATCGCCGAGACGGTCCGCGTCATGGGCGCAGTCAATGCCGAAGGGTCGTATGCATTCGACAGCCGTTTATCTTATCAGGACTACATCGCCGCTGCGAAGGGGCCAACGCAGTTTGCCGACGCATCGGCCATTTTTATCATCAAACCGGACGGACGCATTCGGAAACCGGCGGCGGCATTTCTTGAATGGAACACTAAGCGCAAGCGTCTGGAAATCGGCGGTCCCGGCCGGGTGAATCAGGTCATCGAAAAGGGCGACACCATTGTCGTGCCCGAAAAAGTTTCTGAGCCCGCCTGGCTCAAAGACATTTACCACATCGTCCTGACCTTAACCAACAACGGCATCATTTCACCCAACGAAATGAAGAATTAGCCGTGTTTTCTTCTTTTACTTAAAACTTAACACTGGTTTTTTAGGTCTTTTCCTTAAAACTTGACACCTAAAACGTAAAACGAATTCTTTGTTGTCTTCACCATTCACCTTTCACAGTTGTTAACATTGAACTTTGAACGCAGAACGTAGAACAATTTTTTTACATTTCACCATTCACAGTCGCTAACATAGAACATTGAACAGTCTTTCTTCTTTACGTTTCACCATTCACTCTTCGCATTTCACTGTTTCTTTAACGTAGAACGCGTTTTTTGCTTTACTATTCACCATTCACT
>SBEK01000354.1 GCA_009668925.1 Deltaproteobacteria bacterium | reverse complement strand
ATACGAATTTGCGGGGCACATGGCTTTGCATGAAGCAGGAAATCGGCATCATGCTCAAACAGGGGGGCGGGGTCATCGTAAATACCGCTTCGGTTCTTGGATTGATGGGGACATACGGTTTATCCGCTTATTGCGCAAGCAAGCACGCCGTGATCGGCCTCACCAAGACGGCAGCCCTGGAATACGCCCATAAGAATATCCGGATCAATGCCGTTTGTCCGGGACCGATCAAGACCGATATGCTCGAAGTGCCCATGGCCCATTTTCCCAATATGCGGGAGATGACGATCGCCGGCACGCCCATGAAAAGGATGGGTGAACCAGAGGAGATATCCGGTGCGGTGCTGTGGCTCTGCTCGGATGAATCTTCCTTCATGACGGGGAAGGAACTCGTGGTCGCCGGCGGTCAGGGCGTTATGTCATGATATTTTATGAATATTGAGGAGATAGACATTGAAAAGGAATAGATTTCAAGACAAGGTGGTCCTCGTGACAGGAGGCAATTCCGGCATCGGCCGCGCCGCGGCGATGCAATTTGCCGACGAAGGGGCGAAGGTGGTGATTGCCGCCCGCCGGGAAGAGCCGGGCAATCGCGTCGTGCAAGATATCAAAAGCCGGGGTGGCGAAGCGGTTTTTATCCGGACGGATGTGACCAGCCGGGAAGACATCGAACGCCTGTTCAAAGCGATAACTGATGAATATGGACGGCTCGACTGTGCCTTCAACAATGCCGGCGTAAATACGTTGGCCGTGCGGCGGATTGTCAATTCGACCATGGAAGATTGGGACCGCCTGATGAATACGAATCTCAAAGGGGTCTGGTTGTGCATGAAGCATGAGATCACGCTGATGGTCAAACACGGCGGCGGCGCCATTGTGAATAACTCGTCCATGGCCGGCATCGGCACGGATCAGACTTTCGCCATCTATGCGGCGAGCAAGCACGGCGTCATGGGGTTGACAAAAGGGGCCGCCCTGGATTACGTCCATCGGAAAATCCGCATCAATGCCGTCTGTCCGGGGTATATTCACACGCCCATGCTGGAGGAGCCGTGGTCGGGGAATCCGGAGATCAAGGATATGACCATGGCACAGATTCCCATGAAGCGTTTCGGCAAACCCGAAGAGATTGCCGGGGCCGTGCTCTGGATGTGCTCGGATGAAGCCTCTTTCATGACCGGGCGGGAAATGGTCATCGCCGGCGGCCAGACGATTCGTTTCTGAGTGAAATCAGGAGTCGGGGACGGGCACCGACCAATCGCGAAATAGACATCGGATGCGCGACGTGCCTGACCCGGATTTCGTTCCTCTGGTCGAATGATGTTCCGGGCCGATGACAAGGGATGACTGAAGGGATGTGTCAGTGGAAAGAGCCGAGAGGGACGCCCGTAGAATAATAAGTTTCTCGTCAGAGAAGTTTTATTGAAAGAATGGGA
>SBEK01000168.1 GCA_009668925.1 Deltaproteobacteria bacterium | reverse complement strand
GGTATCGTCCGTGACGCCTGCGGCGAAACCGGTTGCCGGTATCCGCCAAGCGTCCAGAAAAGCGTGCGCCGAAAAAAAAGCCCAGGCGGCAAATACGGGGAAGCCAGCGCCAATGGCATCGCCGACGCCAGCCCCCGCGCCGCAAACAGCTGTGTCACCCGCCGTGAAACCGAACACGGCAAAAGCTGTGAGCCCCGCTCAGACCAAGACACCCGAACCGGCAAAGGTGTCGGCTCCTGCAAAAGCCAGCGAACCATCGCTTTCGGAATCACTGTATTTTGAAGCATCCAGCATAACTTTAAAAGGCCGGGAACTTGCCAAACTGAAGTCATTAGCGGTAAAAGTCAAAGGACGAAAAGGCCGCCTGGTTATTGACGGACACTCTGATAAGTCGGCCAGCTCTTCCACCAACCTGCTGCTGTCCGCACAACGTTCGTCCTCGGTCATAGCCGCATTGAACAAAATGGATCTGGGCAAGGACATCAAGCTGGAGTTGAGGGTGATGGGGGACAGCAAACCGGTCGCCTCCAACGACACGCCTGAAGGCCGAAAAATGAACCGACGTGTCGAGGTCAGCTATATACCGGAATGAATCCGTTCCAATCTCTGAAGTTAAGCCCTCTGATCCTTTACATCAGAGGGCTTTTTTATTTTGTCTTATTCTTTAACAGCATAAAAGTCGCCGATACGCGGCAGATGTTCTTCCCTTCACCGCTCGTCACCAAACAGTCGCCGATCATCACGTTTCGGCCCTTCTTGAAAACGGCGGCATCAGCCCGCAGCACGCCCTGAGAAATACCTGACAGAAAATTACTCTTGAGTTCTATCGTCGTCAAACCTTCATCGGGGTTTAGTTCCGTCATCATGGCATGGGCAATAGTCTCATCGGCCAGTGCAACGATCAGGCCGCCCTGCATGAGTCCCGCGGCCTGAATATATTCCGGCCGTATGGTCATTTTAAAGCACGCGCGACCCGCACCGAGTTCAACCACCGTGATGTCGAAAGAATCAAGGTACGGATTTAAACCTTTTTTCGCTAAGCGAATGTTTTTCAGATAAAGACTTAAGTCAAACATGGCCTGCACCCCCGTCCATAATTCAGCAAATCAGGCTTAAGCTTTTCCCGCGGGCTCAAGACTAAGCTAACCGACGTCTTCTGAAGACTCCTGTTTCCATAATCCAATTCCGGCGATATGCCAATCGTTTTTTGCCTTCCTTTTTAGCTTAAGTCCTGAGGCATAAGAGGACTGACGCACCGGATCCCTTCCAACGTCCGGTCCTGGCGAGTCCAGACCAGGGCAATGAGGAATCATGGTTTCGGTATTCTTTGAGGTGTGATTGAACGCAGAGGAACGGCATGATTATCCAGGCCGGTTCATGACATGAACGGCAGTGGCTTTGAAAGACACGGCAAGCGTTAAACCTTCACGCATGCCCAGATCTTCAAACGAAGAAACGGTGACATACGCCACGACGGAAAAACCGCAGTCCAGGATCATCTTATAAAAAAATGCCTGACGCACAACCTTATGAATTGTTGCTTCGAAAACGTTGCGGGCGCTGCTCTTATCCGGCAGAGCAGCCGCCACAACGATGTTCTCCGGCCTGATGCAGCAAAACACATGCTGCCCCGGCGGAAAATTGCCCACCGCCTCAATGGTCTTCCCGGCCACCGAAACTTCCAGCCTTCCCTGATGACTGCTGGCGACAGTTCCCTCCAGGATTGTTTCCGTTCCCACAAAGCTCGCTACAAATTCCGAATCCGGTTCGTTGAATATCTGAGCCGTGGTGCCGGATTGAACAATTTTTCCGTCGGCGATCACCGCGACATCCTGTGCCAGCCGTAGTGTCTCTTCCCGGTCATGCAGCGCCATGACCGCGGTGATCTTTGTCGACGCCAGGATATGGCAGAGATCTCCAATGAGCGATTCCCGCGTCGGGGGGTCAAGAGAATTGAACGCTTCATCCATGAGGATCAGTTCCGGCTTTAACGCAAATGCTCTCGCCAGCGACACCCGCTTCGCTTCTCCGCCGGAAAGTGTTTTCGCAGACCGCGCTGCCAGTGCGCTGATGCCGAAATATTCAAGCGATTCGTCCACTCTCTTTTCAATTTCAGAGGTTCCGAGATGCCGGAATCTTAAACCCAGGGCGACGTTTTTGTAAACCGACGTGGCGAGCAAGAGCGGTTCCTGAAAAATAACAGAGACGCTTCTGCGCAGAGCGGCCCGCCGGGCACTGCTGTCCACGGGCTCGCCGCGATAATAGATCTTTCCCTCCGTCGGTTTCAATAAACCGGCCATGGTCAGCAACAGCGTTGATTTCCCGGCGCCATTGGGTCCGATCAACGCGAGAATTCTGCCCTCTTCGGCATTCAGTTCCCGGATATCGAGCACTCTGACTCCGCCGCGACAAACGGTTAGATTTTGAACGGCCAATTTCGTCATCGCAGATGTCCCTTTTGCTGGATCAGCGTGAGCAGGAGATTGACGAGAAAAGCAAGGATCATAAGGATGATTCCCAGAGCAATGGCGATATCAAAATTTCCTTTCCCCGTTTCCATGACCGTAGCCGTCGTCAGGACCCGCGAATATCCCTTGATATTGCCGCCGACCATGATGGAGGCACCCACCTCGGAAATGACGCCGCCGAAACCGGCCATAACGGCCGCAAGAAGCGGGAGTTTGGATTCTTTGATCAGCACCCAGACCATCTGCCCTCGGCTCGCGCCGAGCGACAAAATCTGCAGGCGCAGATTCGGCGGCAGGTTTTGAATGGAAGCAAGCGATATCCCCATAACGATCGGCGTAGCGATAATCGCCTGCGCGACGATCATTGCATAGGGCGTGTAGAGAATTTCGAGAAAGCCTAAAGGACCGCTGCGCCAGATCAGGATCGTCACAAACAGCCCAACGACCACGGGTGGCAGCCCCATCCCGGTATTGATCAAACTGATGACGATTCGTTTTCCATGAAAGTTGGTTAACGCGACCCCTGTTCCTATGGAGATGCCGATGAACAGGCTGATAAATGTGGCTATCCCCGATATTTTCAAAGACAGCCACGTAATTCCCATGACTTCGGGATCAAAACTGATGATCAACTCGAAAGCTTTGACAATCCCCTGAACAATTAAATCCACTCCATGCTCCTCGGCGTTACTTCCCTAGGTCTTCCACCTTTTTTCCTGCATCCGGGAAAAACAGGGGTGAGCCGAATTTATCAACGCCAAACGTTTTGATGATCTCCTGGATTTTTTTAGACACCATAAAATCAGCAAAAGCTCTGGCGCCCTCTGAATTCGCTTTCGGCCATTTACCGCCGTTGACTTCAATCACATGATAAATATTCAACAGCGCGGAATCGCCTTCCACCAGAATGACCAATCCCAGATTCTTCTTGACCGCCAGATAGGTGCCACGGTCGGCCAGCGTGTATCCTTTTTTCTCTGAAGCGACGTTCAGCGTCTGCCCCATACCCAACCCTGTTTCCTGATACCATTTCTGTCCGGCAGGAACGATATTCGCCTTCTTCCATAATGTCTTTTCTTTGGCATGCGTTCCGGAATTGTCTCCGCGCGACACAAACAATGCTCCGGCTAGTGCGATCTTTTTCAGGGCATCCGACGACGTCTTTGACCCTTTGATTCTTGCCGGATCCGTTTCCGGCCCAACGATGATGAAGTCATTGTGCATCACGAGACGGCGGTTCACGCCATATCCTTCTTCAATAAATTTCTTTTCCGCGTCCGGCGAATGGACAAGCAATACGTCCGCCTCGCCTTTTTGACCCATCGCCATGGCCTGTCCGGAACCCACGGCGATGGTTTTTACAAAATAACCGGTTTCTTTTTCGAAAAGGGGAATCAAGACATCAAGCAGTCCCGAATCCTGGGTACTGGTGGTCGTCGCGAGGATGATATTCTTTTGCTTCGGCGCGGCAAGCACATTCAATGCGCCCGCAACGATCAGTGCAGCGGCAACCATAAGCGTGATGACCCATTTGCTGTTTCTGAAAATCTTCATAGTCGATCTCCTTTTTTTTTGCGAGATATCTTCAGGAATGCAATATTCTGCCGGCATCCCTGAAATTGTAATTTCCGATCTTCTCAACACGGTTTTTAAACCCGTCGGACTTAAGTGTTTCAATAAACGCCTGAATGGCCGGTTGGAAAAACGTATCCTTATCGAGAATCATATCAAAGCGTTCGCTCGTCAGAGGGTGAAAGTCGAGATCCAATATTTTAGCCACAGCGGCGGAGGCAATTCCGACATCCGATTCATTCGAAACCAGAGACAAGCCGACCTCAAAGTGCGTGAAGACTTCGCGGTCATATCCGTCAATAGCCTGAGCGGCGATCCCCCGTTGTTTCAGTTCATGATCCAGCAGAATCCTGATACCCGAACCCGCCTGCCGGTTGATGAAACGGATGCCGTCCTGCGTCAGGCTTTCCCATCCGGCAAAATTATTCGCTTTCGATTTTGCAACGAGAAATCCGATTTGCCGGTAGAACAGATTCACAACGACCGGGGAATGATCCGGGCAATACTGCTTTAAATAAGGAATATTGTAATCGCCGCTTTGCGGATCATAGAGATGTGCAAAAGCGATGTCTGTAAGACCCGTATTGAGCGATTTCAGACCATTGATGCTGCCGGTATTGGCGGAAAAGATAGTAAAAGCCGGATGATCCTTCTTAATCGTCGTCATCAGCATATCCAGAACCAGGTCATTGCTTCCCGCAGCCAGAAGCGCCCCCTCGATCTGATTGACTTTTTTTCTTGCCTGTTGCAGACCGTCGTGCGCGCTGGTATGTATCCATTCGTCGATAAGCTTGATGGGGAAAATCCATTTACCGGTCACACGAGTGCACGGAATCTTGCCGGACTTTATCAGCAGATAGACTTGTTTTTCATGAATGTCCAAATACTTAGCGACTTCCTTGGTGTTCATCAGCTCCTTCGACATAAGGCTCCTCCACCTGAGTTTTGCAAACTAAAGCATATCGTTCAATTTATCAAGAATATTATTCCAAATTCCGACTTACAATTACTCACAAAGTCATTTCCATGCTTAAATTGCCAGTAAAGACGGTGGTTACTATCTATGCACACGGGACGTTTTGCGTGGATAAATAATATCCAGTTTTTTTGCTCTTGACGATCTGAGGACAGAACTAAAGTTTATATTGCGTTAAAAAACAGATCATTATGTCTCTTTCGAATTGGCATGAAGTTTGATGGCCATTTCAAGAACAGTATATACGCTCCTTAGGTAAATTTTTGAACACGAAGCTGCCTCATATCCGGTTTGCATTTAATAAAATTGAAACGTATAGTAAATAACTTTTGAAAGCGGCTAAAAAAGGCATCCTGAAATGAATAAGAAAATTGTGTTTCTTCTCTTGTTGTTTTTAATTTCCGGCAAATGTCTCTGGGCGGACGAGACCCCTCAGAAAGGCGAAGTGCTGACCCTAAAGCGATGCGTTGATCTGGCCCTGAAAAATCATCCCGCAATCATCGCGGCTTCCGGAATCATCAGGCAAACCGAAAGCAGAATCGGTCAGGCCAGGGCCGGGTATTATCCCCAGCTCGCATTTCAATCCGGTTACTCCCGGATCGGTCCGACGCCTTCTTCCACCTTCAGAAGCGATCCCTATAATTACTATACCAACACCCTGAACCTGAATCAAATGCTGTTTGACTTCGGAAAGACATCAACGTTGGTGGATATCCGGCAATTAAGCAAACAGTCTGCCGACGCGGATTTTCAGGACGCCTCGACTCAGATTGTTCTCGCCGCCAAGGACGCCTATTATTCTTTCCTTAAAGCCAGAATGAGCGAAAGCGTCGCGGCGGAGACCGTGGACCAGTTTCGGCAGCACTATGACATCGCCAAGACTTTTTTTGAAACAGGGAAAAGTTCAAAGATCGACGTTACGAGTGCGGAAGTCAATCTCAGCAACGCCCGTATCCAGCTGATTACCGCTCAAAACGCCCTGCGTATCGCGCGGGCGAATCTGAACAAAGCCATGGGCTTGACCTCCGCTCCCGAATACGACGTCCGGGAGGAATTTCATCTCGAGCAGACGGTCATGTCTTTCGAGGAGGCGCTGGACAAGGCTTACAAAAACCGACCGGACCTGCTTTCCACAAGTCTGAAAAAAGACGCTCTGCAGAAGACAATCGATTTCAGCAGGAAAGATTATTTGCCCGTGCTTTCCGGCAGCGCCGGCTATGGTTACACGGGAGACGACACTTCCATGGACAAATCATGGAATATCGGTGTCGCACTGACCTTCCCTCTTTTCACCGGCCTTTCCACCAAGTATGCCGTAGACGAAGCCAGAGCTAATCTGGAGATCGCCGCGGCCAACGAACAGGCGCTCAAACAGGCTGTCTATCTCGAAGTGCAATCTGCCTGGCTGAGCCGCCGGGAGGCTCTGGAACGCATTTCCGCAGGCACAATCGTTGTGCGTCAGGCCGAGGAAACCGTGGAGCTTGCCCGCGGAAGATATGCGACCGGGGTGGGCAGTTCCATCGAGATCACGGATGCCCTGATTAAACTCAATAATGCAAAAATAACGTATATTAGCGCTTTATCAGACTTCAGCGTCGCACAGGCCCGTCTGGAAAAAGCCATCGGAGAAAAATAATGAAGAAAATAATTGTTGCGGCAATCATCCTGATCCTTGTTGTTATCGGCTTGTTCTTCTTTTTAAAAAAGGGCGGGAAGACGACCGAATACGTGACACAGACAGCGGACCGGGGCGATATCCGCGCGACCGTTTCCGCCACGGGAACCGTCAATGCCGTGACGACCGTTTTAGTCGGTACTCAAGTGTCCGGCACAATCAAACAACTTTTTGTCGATTACAACTCAAACGTCAAAAAGGGACAGCTGCTCGCTCTCATTGATCCGGCCTCTTTTGAGGCACAGGTCGCTCAGGCGTCCGCCAACCTGTCCGTGGCCCGCGCCAACCTGGAAAAATCCAAAGTCGCCCTGCGCGACACACAGATAACGTTCGACCGGAATAAAATTCTGTATGCGAAAAACTTTATCTCCAAGAGCGATCTCGATACTTCCGAGACCAATTACCTTTCCGCACAAGCTCAAATCAAAGCATCGGAGGCTCAGGTTGAACAGACTCAGGCGGCCCTGAATCTTGCCCGGACAAATCTTCGCTATACGCAAATTATTTCGCCTGTGAACGGCACGGTCATATCGCGCAGCATTGACGTGGGACAAACCGTCGCCGCCAGCTTTCAAACACCGACGCTTTTCACGATCGCACAGGATCTGACCAAAATGCAGATCGACACCAATGTGGACGAAGCGGACATCGGCAGAATCAGAGTCCATCAGCGGGTGACATTCACCGTGGACGCTTATCCCGACCTGACGTTTAAAGGAAATGTATCCGAAATCCGCAATGCACCGACGACGGTTCAGAATGTGGTAACCTACGACGTGATCGTCAAAGTCGATAACACGGAGTTGAAATTACGGCCGGGCATGACGGCAAATGTATCGGTCATTATCGACGACAAAAAAAATGTTTTACGTATTCCCAACGCCGCGCTGCGCGTCAAGATCCACGACAAAGAATTGGCCGCCTCGGCGCGCAAAATTACCGGCATCTGGGTTCTGGAAGATCAAAAACCCAAGCGCGTAGAGCTAACCATCGGCATCAGCGATAACCGCTTTACGGAGGTGTTGTCCGGAAACATCACAGAGAACTCCCGGATTATTGTTGAAGTAACCGGCAAGGATCAGAAGGCGAATGGACAGCCCAGCCGTCCTCCGGGTCCGAGGTTCTGAAGACCATGGCTCTCATTGAAACAGACCAACTGGAAAAGAAGTATGAAGTCGGCGACAGCGTCGTTTTCGCGCTCGATAAGGTTTCACTGCGCATAGCTGCGGGTGAATTCGTCGCTGTGATGGGGCCATCCGGCTCCGGTAAGTCCACCTTCATGAATGTATTGGGTTGCCTGGATGTGCCGACGGCCGGCCGATATCTGCTCGACGGCATTGACGTAAGCCAGATGGGCAGAGACGCACTGGCGGAAATCCGCAATGAAAAAATCGGCTTCGTCTTTCAGGGTTTCAATCTTCTGTCCCGGACAACGGCGCTGGAGAACGTGGAAGTTCCTCTGCTCTATAGCAAAAACCTGCATAAGGACCGCAAAAACAGAGCCAGAGAAGCGCTGAAAATGCTGGGCCTGGACGAGCGGCGGTATCATCATCCCAACCAACTCTCCGGCGGACAACAGCAGCGGGTGGCCATTGCCCGCGCTCTGGTCAACCATGCTCCGCTCATTTTGGCCGATGAACCGACCGGCAACCTGGATGCGAAAACCAGCATCGAGATCATGGAACTCTTTGTACGACTCAATGAAGAAAATAAGATAACCATCGTTCTGGTCACCCATGAACCGGACATTTCAACTTACAGCAAACGGATCATCCGCTTCCTGGATGGAAGGATTGTCAGCGACAAGGAAAACAGACCATGATCAATCTTCCTTCCACCGTCAGAATTTCACTCCGAGCCCTCCGTGTCAATAAAATGCGTTCTGCGCTGACCATGCTGGGGATTATCATCGGAGTTGCCGCCGTCATTACGATGCTGGCGGTCGGCAGGGGCGCCAGCACGAAAATTTCGGAGCAGATCGCGGCAGTCGGCAGCAATCTGATCATCGTCATTCCCGGTTCGACGACCTCAAGCGGTATTCGCCTGGGC
>SBEK01000353.1 GCA_009668925.1 Deltaproteobacteria bacterium | reverse complement strand
TATCTGCACAGGACCGAGATGCAGGAAGACAAGCCGGTCGTGGAAATCAGGGTCAAAAATGAAACCCCTTTCCCGGTTCATCGCGTCTATTTCAACTGCACTCTCGCGGTTTCGGGCGTCACGGATGACGGCAAGCGGCTGGATATGCAGTTCGATATTCCGGGCGGACTCCCGACGGGACAGGTCACGAACACCTATCTGTCCCCGGATGCATTCTCCAACTGGGGTGCAGCGAGACTTCCGAAAAAATCGAGGTTGAATGTGTCCATTACCCGCATTGACGGGCCGGACGGCAATGCTCTCTTCGCACTGGAAGAATTAACCGGACAGGAAATCATACGCCTCGCCCAGTTGAAAGAAAAGTTTGGAGGGACGCCGGTCAAAAAGTCGATATCGCCGTCGGGACCGTTGGTTACTGGGACACCCTGACGTCATTGAGTTACTACTCAATGGCCGGTAAATATTCTTTAACGCGGGCAGCGATTACAACCCGGAAACTTAAGGATACCCCCGCCATTGCCGGAAGACCGGTGATCCGTATCCCGGCGATCGGTGAAAAGGGGCATAAACTTCTTGATACTTAGCTACTTAAGGCCGTCCCTTACCGATGCCTTGATTTATCCGCGATTCGGTTATAAATTATGAATACTTCAGTGACTTATTGCCTCACGTATTTGAACAGTCTATTCGCCATCTATTTTCTTCTCATCAGAGCGCATGGCACCATCTCCTGCTGATTTCACGACGGTCGTCGGTCAGAAAACCATCAGATCATCGGAGCAAAATATGCAAGGGATGCCAGAACAGTTGCCCGGAGGTTCGGCCCCATGACGGATGTCAGGCCGGCGGCGTCTCGGGTCGGCCTGGCTTTGACTCGCCGGCAAACCGTACAATTTTCAGGTATCGCAAAGGCAAGAGGGATGGCAATGAATCAGGCAAAAGGAACCGGATTACATCGCCCAGCATGAAAGGAGGAGAAAAATGAAAAAGGCTAACCTTTTAATAGCGGCGGTCATTCTGGCGGGGAGTATTTTTCTTTCAGGGCAGGCCTATGGACAAGAGAAACAGGAGCAGACGCCGCATCCGGAGACAAAGCAGATCGGCGGAATCAAATTCGTCAAACTGCCGGGAGGCTCTTTCCTGATGGGTTCACCCGAAAACGCGGAGCGCGACGACGAAAAGCCCAGGCACCGGGTCACGCTCGATCCGTTCTACATCGGAGTGTACGAGGTGACGCAGAAACAATACCGTGACGTGACGGGTGAAAATCCAAGCCGTTTAAAGGGCGACAATCTGCCGGTGGAGAACGTCAGCTGGCCCGACGCAATGGAATTCTGCCGAAAATTCAGTGAAAAAAATAAAGTGAAAGCGCGGCTGCCTTATGAAGCCGAGTGGGAGTATGCCGCCCGCGCCGGCAGTACAACGCCTTATCACTGGGG
>SBEK01000167.1 GCA_009668925.1 Deltaproteobacteria bacterium | reverse complement strand
GCCGGTTCGGCGACGAGGCGACGCTGTTTCGCCTGGCGGCCCAGCTGGAGAGGGCGAGACCCTGGAAGAATCGGCTTCCGCCCGTCTGCGCCTGAGGCGGAGACCGCACGCTTCCTGGTGAGCAGGGGTGGGCTTAATCGTCGTTTTACAGATCATAGGTTATTTTAGAAATATATTTTACAGGAGGAGTGCATGTTTACGTATCATGATGTGTTGTTGGACATAAAAGAGAAAATTGCCACTGTCACGATTAACCGACCGAAGGCCAGAAATGCCTTCAATGGAGGCGTCCTGGAGGGATTGTATGAGGCCGCCGGCCACGTCCTCGGAGATCCGGACATCCGGGTGGTGATCCTCACCGGCTCCGGAGACCAGGCATTTTGCGCCGGCATCGATTTGAAAATGATTGCGGCGGGCCAGGACATGGACGGCGGGCGCAAAAGGCATGACCGCTTCGGCCATATCCAGATTTACCGGGACTGCTTTACGCAGTTTGAAAAGCTTCCCGTTCCGGTGATCGCCGCCATCAACGGATCCTGCTTCGGTGCGGGTCTGGAGCTCGCGCTGGGCTGCGACATCCGGCTGGCGGATGAAACAGCCATGTTTTCCATCCCCGAAGTGCAGCTCGGGATTATTCCCGACGGCGGCGGAACGCAGCGGCTGCCCAAAATTGTGGGCGTCGGCAAAGCCAAAGAGCTGATCTATACCGGGAGGAGAATCGATGCGCAGGAAGCTTACCGGATCGGCCTGGTCGAGCACGTCTATCCCAAGGCCGAACTCATGGCCGAGACCTGGAAGATGGCCAAAGAGATCGCGCAAAACGGCGCACCGGTCGTCGGCTGCAAACGCGCGATCAACATCGGCGTGAATTACCCGGCCGATGTGGGGCTGCTGTTCGAATCGTCCACGCAGCAGGCCTATCTGGAAGCGTTTCAAAAAGGCGCGGGCCAGATGCTGGAGAAGGTGAAGAAAGACAAATAGGGACGTCATGTTTTCCCCGGGCCCGGGCGGAGCGGTCCGGCGGTGCCCTTTCAGATTGGTCTCACCGATCGGCGCCTTGTGCGGAGTCGGATGGATTGGGCATGGAGAAGCACCGCATGAAGCTTTTTGCAGTGAGTGATATCCACGGGGCGCTGGCCCCCATCCGCAACGCGGCGCCGCTCATCCGCGAGGCGGATGCGGTGGTGATCGCCGGCGATCTCACGCGCACCAAGACGCGCGCCGAGGCGGCCGACGTCATCGCCTGCATGGAACAGTACTCCAAAAACATTCTCGCCGTGCACGGCAACTGGGACCGCGTCGAGGTGGCGGATTTCCTGGTTGAAAAGGGGTACAGCCTGCACGGAAAGGGCCGGATTCTGGAAGGCGTCGGCTTTTTCGGGGTCGGCGGATCATCGCCCACGCCGTTTCATACGGCCACGGAATACAAGGAAGAGGAGATCGCCCGGATCCTTGAGAAGGGCTACGGGGAGGTGCGGGAGGCGTCGCCAACCGTCCTGATTTCTCACGCGCCGCCCCGCGGCGTGCGCGACCGGAGTTTTCTGGGCCTGCACGGCGGCAGCCGCAGCGTGAAGGCTTTTCTGGAAGAACATCCGGTCAGCCTCTGCCTGTGCGGCCACATTCACGAGGCGGCGGGTATTGAACGCTTCGAAAATACGCTGGTGGCCAACGGGGGAGCTTTCCAAAAGGGCTGCTACGTGTCCGTGGACATTGGTCCTGCCCTTGCGGCGACAGGGGGCCGCGTGGACTGGCGCTGATCTTTTTTCCGCTTGACGGCGGAAGGCATTTCTCTTATTGTTCCCCGTAATGATTTTTGCCGGATAAAGACAAAGAGCAGGCATCCGGAAAGGGTACCTAAACATTTTTCACTCATATTGCGCCCCGCAGCCCGATCACCGCAACTATAGGACAGGCCTATGAACAAGCGATTTACGGATTTGATTCTTGCCGCCATCAAACGGAGAATTTCCGATCTGCACATCTGCGGCGGTTCTCCCCTGATTTTCCGCAGCGACGGCATTATCCACTTCGACAAGAATGTGAAATGGTCATCAACGGACATCGATGCGCTGCTTCGGGAGACGCTGAGCGAGCGCCAGCTTTTAACGCTCAGAAAAAGATGGTCCGTCGACTTTGCCATGTCGTTCAACAATGTCCGCGTCCGGATCAACGCCTTTTACACGACGCGGGGGTTAAGTCTCGCCATTCGCCTGCTTCCCGAGATGATTCCGGATATCGCATCTTTGAACCTGCATCCGTCGCTCAATCAGATCCGCGACCTTACCTCCGGCCTGGTTCTCGTCTGCGGCAGTACGGGGTCCGGCAAATCGACGACGGTGGCGGCGATGATCGAAGAGATCAACCGCAGCCGGCCCGTGCATATCATTACCATCGAAGATCCCATCGAGTACCGGTTCCGGCCGAAGAGGGCCTTCATCGAGCAGCGGGAAGTCGGCATCCATGTGCCGTCGTTCAACCAGGGCCTGCTGGATGTCTTGCGGGAAAATCCGGACGTCATTTTTGTGGGTGAACTCCGCGAGCCGGACACCATCCGTCTGACGCTCAACGCCGCGGAGTCGGGGCATCTTGTTTTCGCGACGCTGCACGCCACGGATGCGGAGGATGCCATCTACCGAATCAACAACTGTGTGTCCGGCGAGAATCAGGATGTCATCCGCTATCAATTTGCCTCCACGTTTTCCTGGCTCATTGTCCAGCAGCTGGCGTACCACGAGAAAGCGGGATTCCGCGTGCCGCTGCTCTCGATCACCCGCGGGTCCACATCGGTCAGAAGCAGTATTCGTGAAAACAAATTGACCCAGCTGGAAAATATCATGCTCACCAGCCGCAACGAAGGCATGTATACGATGGAACTCTACCAGAAGGAGTTCATCAACAATCAATCGGTGTTTAAGCATCCGCATCAAAGCTTCGGGATGGGAACCGAGTCGTCGCGGGAAACGGACTTTGTCTCTTCTCTCATCGATCCCAACGCCGTTCAGGATGTGGTCTATATGGCGTCCGTAGACGACGCCTTCAAAACGCCGAACGTATCCGCAAAAGATGAAGACTGGCAGCAATATGTCGTCCCTGAAAATCATGAAAATCTGACGGACGTCATTGCCCAGTTTGGTCAAATGGAAAATACCAAGCCCGACGGAGCGGGCAAGAAAAGCAAATAAACATCCACGAGCGGGATATCCCGAATGGAGAGGACGGAAAAAATGAAACGGCACGGCCGGCTGGGCCTGAAAATTACACTGGGGTTTGCCTTGATCGCTTTTAGCCTTGCTCAAACGGTCTGTGCCGCGGTCCCCGGCCGCTACGATATCGATCTGCACTATGATTCCGGTCAGGCCGTTATTGGGCCGCAATTGAAGGCCGAGGGGAAGCTGCGCGGCATCGCCGTTGCCGTCGCCCAGTTATCGGACGCACGTTCGGTGGATGATAAGAAAGCCGTCGGCTGGGTGAAAGAGCTGGACGGTTCGAAAATAAAGGTATTTCTCAAAACGGCGCAGCCCACGAACGTCATTGCCGACGGCATCAAGGACTATCTGAAAAAGGCGGGTTATAAAATTGCCGATAAGACGGCGTCCTGGGACCTGACGGAAAGAAACCTGCCGAAAGGAAGCGGCCAGGTGATCATCGGCGGAGCGATCGAGGAACTGGACATTACCTGCTGGACGGGCGTGTTCAGCAATGATTACAAAATCAACATGAAACTCTCTGTGGTGGTCGCGGATGCCGCCGCGGGCAGAATCGTCTACAAGGGCCATGTGGCCGTTTCCTCATCCCGGACGGATACGTCCTTTTCCGAAGGCCAGCTCGGCCATGAAGCCGGCATGGCGCTCGCGGATGCCCTTGGAAAAATGTTTGAGGGGAAGACGATCGCCGAAAAAATCAAGGAAGCCGCCCGAGTGAAATAGGCTTCCGGTCAAATGCCGGCTGCCGGCTCACAATTCCCTATCCGCGCCGCGGCCAGCCGTCTCGCCATTCTGCTGATGACGGCATCCCCGCGGGTGCCTATTTTAAAGAAGACGGCCGTGTACGAAGTACCCTGCTGCGGCCGCCCCCCCCGAATGCCTGTTATCCGGGGAAACATCACGATGCGCATCCATTGAAATCCGCCGGAGGTGAATCATGAAGAAGAAAGACGAAATCCGCCTGGTTCTGATTCTGGCGCTCTTTTTTGTTGCCCTTGGCGGATGGCTCCTTCATCTGCAGCTTCACAGGCTATCGGAAGACCCCGGAAATTATATTCCGTTTCTTGCCGGACTGATCAGCGTCTTCGTGACGCCCGTCCTGTTCATTTTTCGGTCCACAACGCCTGTCGCTTACCTGATCAACGGAATGACGGTGATTCTCGGAACGGTTTTGATGGTCCGCTTCACGATCCTGAACCCGCCGGATGTCTGGACGGTCCAGTCGTTTTTTCTCGCCACGGTTCTGCCGTATATCGTGCTTCTCTGGGGGAAGTTCGCGCTGGGGAAGGCGATCCTGGAAATGGATCTGGCCATGGGGCAGCCGGACGCTCCCGTGCGCGCCGGAAGATTCTTCCGCTTCCCGAATATGGGATTCTGGATCGTGCACGTCTTCACGCTGACCATTGTCTATATGCTGGGTCGGGTTATCTGGAAATAGAGGAGGCTCCAATGCGCTATATCTTATTGTTCAAACCGGGGTGGTGGGTTCTGCATGCCTGCGTAATCGCACTGCTGATTCTTCTGGCCCGCCTTTAGCAGACTGCTGAAAAAGGCTCACATCCTGCGTTGCCGGGTGGCTCTCGCATGCTCGTGTACGCTTGAGTTCGCTCCGCTCACCGATCCTTGCGACGGCTGTCTCTAATCCTTTTGTTTCGCCTTCGGCCAAAACCGGCAGGGAAGCGGCTTTAAACATGATTGCGCCTCCCTTCGGGGACGTGCTCCCGGGCGAACAGCCGGCGTAAACGGAGTTTTTCAATACCCTTTTAGATCTGATGGTCCCGGAACCCTGATGGGACGGGGTGATGCAGGACCGCCTTTACGACGCATGCGCGAACAGAAGGTTGGGGCTCATGCGGTTATATCCTGCTTCCTCCAGGAGCAGATCCAGCGGCAGCGTGGCCAGATCATCGGCGACGGGGTCGGCCGTGGGCGAGGCTTGCGGGTAAATAATTTTTAAATAGCTTTTGCAGACGGCGCACGCTTCGGCGCGGACGGCGCCGTCGGTGCCCTCAATATAGCGGTAGGATATTCCGTGGCCGTTTTCGCCGCAGGCGGCGCAGGTGACGCGCACCAGATGCCATTGCGTATTGCACAATCCGCAGTGGAGGTAGCGGAGACGGGGAACGTCGCCGTCCGTCCGGAGGACACTGCCGACCGGCAGGAATCCGCAGCATGGGCAGACGCCCGGTGCATCGGGGCGCAGGATGTCCGCCTTGCCGGCGGCTGCGGCCAGAGCCGTGAAGTGTACCTGCAGCGCTGCGGAAATGTAGGGCAGAAGATGCACCTGCCGACGGCTGAACTCCATCCGGAGGATTTGATCGGCAAGCTCTTCCAGAAAGGCGCCGTTTTGCGCCCGAAGGAACGCCAGCGCGTCTTTTGCGGGGGCGGGGGCGTGGGGCAGAATATCGCCGATCAGCGAAGCCAGGGCCTGTCGCCAAACCGGGTCGCGCGGTAGCGCCGCGGCGGAAAACGGCGCCGCTTGGTTATCCTGACGCCGGGTCCGATCCGGGTTCAGGGGCAAAGCCGGATAATCCTGAAGCAGTCTGTGCTGGGACAAGGTGATGCGGCCGAGAAAGGTCAGCCAGCCGGAAAGACTGCTTTCCCGGGCCAACGCCTCAAAACGCCCGGCGCGCTCCTCAAAGATGCCGGAGGAAAAAGGCGGGATCACTTCCGGGAAAGACCGCCATGCCTCAGGGATCGGGTCACCACTCGCGCCGGGGTTCATGGTTGTCCACCCGTCACCTCGCGATACCACCCTTCATGATGGTGCCTGGCCCAGGCGCGGCTGACCGTGCCGTAGACCATCGCCCCGACGGCGCCCTTATTCCAGATGCCCATGTAGATGTGGCCGATAATGAGTCCGATGAAGAATGCTCCCGTTGCGGCATGGACCACCGACGCCCAGCGCACCAGGGTTACCGGAACGTTGAAATAGGCCCGCCACATGACGAGGCCTGACAGAAGCAGGAGCACAATGCAGGCGGACATGGCCCAGAACACCAGCTTCTGGCCTCCATTGAATTTTCCCTGGGCCGGCATATTCTCCGCGCCGCCCGCGAGGACGTCGCCGATGCGTTTGATCCAGGCCCGGTCCTCGGCGGTCAGGTGGTTTTGCCCCTGGAAGTTCAGAAATTCAATGCAGAAGGCGACGGCAATCAAAATGCCGATAAAGGGATGAAGGATGCGCGCCCACACGCCGCCGCCAAAAAGCTGAACAAGCGGCCAGAAGGCCGGATGAAAAAAAGCAAGGCCGGACAGAGCCAGCAACATAAAACAGACGGCGACGGTCCAATGGATGACCCGCTCCGGCGTGGTGAACCTTGTCAAATCTTCTGGTTTACGGATCATGCCTAGCCCTCCTTTTGAATGTGTTCTTCGGTCTCGGGCGGAACTTCATTGGGGCCGCGGACGATGTAATGGAACAGAGCGCCCGCGACTACCGTTCCCAGCGCCGCCGAAACGATCGGTTTGGCGCAGCCTTTCCACAGCGAAACGAGCGGGCTGATCGACGGCTTGTTCGGAAGGCCATTGTATAATTCGGGCTGGTCGGCGTAATGCAGCACGTACATGACGTGCGTGCCGCCGACCCCTTCGGGATCATACAAGCCGGCGCCGGCAAACCCGCGCGATTGCAGATCGGCAATGCGCTCCGCGGCATAGGCCTTCATCTGCTCTTTTGTACCGAACTGCAGCGCGCCCGTCGGGCAAGCCTTGATGCAAGCCGGCTCCATCCCCACCGCCACACGGTCGGAGCACAGTGTGCACTTGTAGACCTTGCTGTCTTCGCGCGACAGGCGGGGGATGTCGAACGGGCAGCCGGTGATGCAATAGCCGCAGCCGATGCAGTTTTCTTCATGAAAATCGACGATGCCGTTTGCATATTGGATGATGGCGCCGGGCGCCGGGCAGGCCTCAAGACACCCCGGGTCCTGGCAGTGCATGCAGCCGTCTTTGCGGATCAGCCATTCGATCCTGCCTTTTTCCTTCCGCTCGGTGAAGCGCATGACCGTCCAGGACGCGGCCGTGAGATCGGGCGGATTATCATAGACGCCGCGGTTGGTTCCCACGTCGTCGCGCACATCGTTCCACTCCAGGCAGGCCGCCTGGCAGGCTTTGCAGCCGATGCAGGTTGTGACGTCGATCAGCTTGGCGAGCTGGGCTGTTTTGCGGATTGACGGGCTGGGGGTGGTTGTTGCCGAGCGGCGCATAATGTCGAGCGATTGCAGTGCCATGATTGCCTCCTCAGACCTTTTCGATGTTAACCAGGAAGGATTTGAATTCCGGCGTCTGCGTATTCGCATCGCCGACGAACGGGGTCAGGGTGTTGGTCAGATAACCCGGTTTGGCTACGCCCTTGAATCCCCAGTGGAGCGGGATGCCGACGTGGTGGACTTTTTTCCCGTCCACCATGAGCGCGGTCAGACGCTTGGTAACGACAGCTACGGCCTTGATGTGGCCCCGGTTGGAGCTGACCTTGACCCGGTCGCCGTTTTGGATGCCCTTCCGGGCCGCCAGTTCCTCGTCAATTTCCACGAACTGTTCGGGCTGTAGCGTGGCATTGATCCGGCAGTGCTTTGTCCAGAAGTGGAAGTGCTCGGTCAGACGGTAGGTTGTGGCCGGGTAGGGGAATTTATCCGCCTTGCCGAAGGCTTCGCGGTCGCCCGCAAATACGCGCGCGGCCGGATTGGAGACGGCCAGCGGATTGGTGTTGAGCGGGTTTGCGGCCAGAGGCGATTCCAGGGGCTCGTAGTGCTCCGGGAAAGGCCCCTCCGCCATCTTGTCCACGGCGAAGAAACGGGCGACGCCTTCCGGGAGCATGATGAACGGTCCCATGCCGTCTTCCGGAGCGGAATCGATTTTGAAGTCCGGCACGTCCGAACCGACCCAGGCCTTGCCGTTCCACCAGATCTGCCGGCGCTTCGGATTGACAGGTCTCCCGGAGAGATCGCAGGAGGCGCGGTTATACTGGATGCGCCGGTTCGCGGGCCAGGCCCAGGCCCAGGCGAGCGTCTGGCCGTTGCCGAAGGGATCGGAGTTGTCGCGGCGGGCCATCATATTTCCCGCCTGCGTCCAGGATCCGGAATAAAGCCAGCAGCCGCAGGCCGTCGAACCGTCGTCGCGCAGTTGGGCGAAGCCGTCCAGTTGTTCACCGGCTTTCCGGATGATCTTTGCCGGATCTTTGGGGTCGGCGAGATCGGCCAGCGCCTTCCCGGAGTACTCGCGGGCCAGTTCTTCAGATGATGGATCATGGGGGATGCGGTAGGGCCAGTCCAGTCCGAGTATCGGATCCGGAAATTCGCCGCCTTCGTTTTTATACAGATCCCGGAGGCGGAGATACAGCCGGGCCATGATTTCCGTGACGACCTTGGCTTCTCCCGGCGGTTCCGCGCCTTTCCAGTGCCACTGCAGCCAGCGTCCCGAATTGACCACGGCTCCGTCTTCTTCAGCAAAGCAGGCTGCGGGAAGGCTGAAAACGGTTGTCTGAATCTTTGCAGGATCGACGCTGTTATACTCGCCGGAATTTCTCCCGAGATCGGACGTTTCCGCCGCCAGCGGGTGGG
>SBEK01000352.1 GCA_009668925.1 Deltaproteobacteria bacterium | reverse complement strand
AGCTGGAAAGACTGCTGGCGAGAGGCGATGTGAAAATTACGTTTGTTGATTTTCCGGGTCATCCGGGGAGCGGACTTTATGCAAAGTATTTTCTGGCGGCGACGGCTGCGGACAAGGGTTACAAAAATGTCCTGAAGGCGCGAAAGATTCTGTTTTCACTGGCCGCCGAGAAGAAGGTCGATCAAGAAAGCATGCTGGCCGTTTCACTGAAATCTCAGGGGATTGCTTTAAAAGTGATAGAACCTAAACCCATATTCGCTCAATGGTCGGCCATGATTAAGAGATTTCAAGTCACTCAGACACCAACCTGTATCCTCCGATTCTCCAGCACGTATACAAAAAAGTATGCCGACTCCGAGCATCTCCGCTCGGAACTCATTCCCGAGCTGCAAAAAAGATTTCCCAAGGGTAAATAGATGTGAAGCGAACACAGAGAGGCAGGCCCACCCTTTCGGGAGGCCTGCCTTTACTTATCTATGGCCAGTAACGCGTCAGGGCAAAATCATTATTCGACCCGTTGGAGGAATAACCGGCCGCTACAATCTTGCCGTCGGTTTGGAGCGCCAGACCAAAGGCCGAATCATCGCCTGCTCCGACCGCCGTCGTTACTTTGCCTGTCCCGTTAAAAACGGTGTCCAACGTTCCGTCGGTATTATAGCGCGCCAGAGCAAAATCGTCATTGGCGCCGTTATTGGAGGAGCCGGCAACGACAATTTTCCCGCCGCCGGCAATTTTGACTGCCCGGGCAATGTCATTGACCGTCCCGATCGATGTGGTAACTTTTCCATCTGTGTCGAATCCAGTGTCCAGCGTTCCATTCGTCAGATAACGAACTATGGCAAAATCATTACTTCCACCGACCACGGCTTGACCGACGACCACGATCTTCTGATCCGTTGACTGGACGGCTACCGCTTTAGCCACCGATGCACCCGTCCCCACAGGCGTCCTGTTGATGCCTCCCGTACCGAAAGTTCCGTCCAGTGTGCCGTTCATGTTGTAGCGGGCAACGGCAAAATCATTATTCGTGCCATTGAATGCGTATCCTGCCGCCACAATGAGTTGATTGGTTTGAATGGCCACACCGTTGGCCGCGCTGTTTCCCGTACCGATGGCCGTAGTCACAAGGCCTCCGGTGCCGAATCCGGAATCGAGGATACCATTTGTGGTGTATCTCAGGATAGCAAACGAATCATTGACTCCATTGTTGGAAGAGCCGACAACCACGATCTTGATGCCGGCATCGTTTTGAAGGGCGACGCCATAGGCGTGGTCATCGTTCAGGCCGATGGCGGTCGTCACGACTCCAGTGACATTGAAAGACGTATCCAGGGAACCATCGACGCCGCTGTATCGCGCGACGGCGATTTTTGAATGCGCTCCATCGGAATAATCACCGGCAACGACAATTTTTCCGTCCACCTGTATGACCACCGCACGGG
>SBEK01000166.1 GCA_009668925.1 Deltaproteobacteria bacterium | reverse complement strand
GTCCCTGATGATTCATGTCGGCGGCGACAACTACTCCGATGTTCCGGAAAAACTGGGCGGAGGGGGAGGCCGGCTGGCCTGCGGGGTTGTGAAATAATCCTTAATTGCTCTTGCGGCCGCCCTCGCGTCGTCCAGGGGGAGGACGGATAAGAAATCCCACCCAAAAAATCAGAACACACATGCCGACGGATCGTCCTGCACCGGTTCACGATGCGCCGGGGCAGGCACTCCGTCCGGCAGCGCCTTGATCATAAACAATTCTGTCAATCATGCCGAATAAACTTGCTATTTTCGTGATAATTCTTAGATTATCGGAAATCGTTTCAAAGGAGAAAACAATGATAAGCATAAAAATCAAAGGGATGAGCTGCCAGCACTGCGTCATGGCCGTAACCAAGGCATTAAGCGCAATCGACGGTATAAAAGATGTGCATGTGGATTTGAAGACGGCGACCGCGACCTATGAGGAAGCAAAACCGGTGGATGCGCAGGTCGTTTCCGCGGCAATCAAAAAAGCGGGGTACGACGTTGTCGGATAAAGTCCAGTTGACGATTCAGGGCATGACCTGTGCGACCTGCGTGCGGCGGGTGGAGGAGGGCTTGCGCGACACGCCCGGCGTGCTTGCCGCCAGCGTTAATTTTGCGACGGAAAAGGCGCAGGTAGAATATGACAAAAATAAAACGGATGTCGCCGCCCTGGAAAACAAGGTCCGGGATCTGGGTTACGAAGCGTTTGTCGACACCGCCGGTCTCAACCAGGAAAAAGTAACTATTTCCGTGGGCGGCATGACGTGCGCCGCCTGCGTCCGGCGCGTGGAAAATGCCCTGAGAGAAGTGGAAGGTGTTCTGGAGGCCAGTGTCAACCTCGCGACCGGGCGGGCGACCGTCATCCACAAAGCAAGGTGGGCGGGCGTTTCCGCACTGGCTCGGGCCGTCACGGAACACGGGTATGAATTCCTCGGCGAACTGACGGATTCGTCCGTCGATCCCATCGAAGCTTCGCGCGTGCGGGAGCTTCGTGATCTGACGCTCAAAGTCGTCTGTGGTGCGGTATTGAGCGTGATCATCTTTTTCGGTTCGATGCAGCACTGGTTCGGCTTCCTGGACTTCGTCCCCCATCAGGTCATGCGGACAGTCATGTTTGTGCTGACGGCACCGGCCGTGTTCTGGGTCGGAAGCCGTTTTTTTGTCGGTGCCTGGAAAGCCGCCAGGCAGAAAACAACGGACATGAATACGCTGGTGGCGGTCGGCGCATTTTCCGCCTACGCCTATTCGGCGGCGGCAACTTTTTTCCCGCATTTCTTTGAGCGCGCCGGCGTCGCGCCCCATGTCTACTATGACGGCGCGGCCATGATTGTCACGCTGATCCTGCTGGGCAGGCTTCTCGAAGCGCGGGCCAAAGGCCGGACGTCCGCCGCGATCAAGGCGCTCATCGGTCTTAAACCCAAGACCGCGCATGTGCTCCGGGACGGCCAGGAGGTTGAGGTCGCCGTGGAATCGCTCATGGCGGGCGATGTGGTGGTCGTGAAGCCGGGCGAAAAAGTTCCCGTGGACGGTGTGGTGCTTTCCGGACAATCCACGCTCGATGAATCCATGCTGACCGGCGAGAGCATGCCGGTGGCCAAAGAGGCCGGGCAGAAAGTCTACGCCGCCACGATGAATAAAACGGGCAGCTTCACGCTCCGCGCAACGGGCGTGGGATCGGAGACGATGCTCGCGCACATCATCCGCATGGTGGAAGAGGCGCAGGGCTCGAAGGCGCCGATCCAGCGCCTGGCGGATCAAGTGGCTTCCATTTTTGTCCCGGTTGTTTTTGTTATCGCCTTTGTCACGTTTATCATCTGGTACCTGGTGCCTGCCGACACGGGCTTCAGCCGGGCGCTCATTAATTTTGTCTCGGTGCTGGTCATTGCGTGCCCCTGTGCGCTGGGCCTTGCCACGCCGACGGCGATCATGGTGGGGACGGGACTGGGCGCGCAAAGCGGCATTCTGATCAAAGGCGGCGAGGCGCTGGAAAAGATCCACCGGCTGTCCGTGATCGTGTTTGACAAAACCGGCACGCTCACACGGGGTGAGCCGGAAGTGACCGACGTCCTTGCGGCCGCCGGATACAATGAACGGGACGTGCTGTCCGTGGCCGCGGCCCTGGAAAGAGCATCGGAACATCCGCTGGCCCAGGCAATTTTAAAACGCGCCGAAACCGACGGCATCGCTCCCGGGCAGGCGGAAAATTTTCTGGCGCTCTCCGGCATGGGCGCCAGCGGTCTTGTCGACGGCAAGCCATGCCTCATTGGCAACCGCCTGCTGATGAATGAGCAGGGCGTTTCCGTCGCGTCGCTCGACGATTCTGCGGCCGCGCTCGCTCCCCGGGCGGATGCGCTGGCAGCCGAAGGAAAGACGGTGGTTTATGTCGCCCGCGAAAAAGAAACAATCGGCCTCATTGCGCTGGCCGACGTGCCGAATCCTTCCGCGCGAAAAGCCGTGGAGAACTTAAAACGGAGGGGCTTAAAGGTCGCGATGGTGACCGGGGACAACGCCGGTACGGCCGCCGGCATAGCCGCCCAGCTCGGCATCGAGCGGGTCATGGCGGAGGTCCTGCCGGGAAACAAGGCGGACGAAATCAGGAAACTGCAAAGTGAAGGTGAAGTTGTCGGGATGGTCGGCGACGGCATCAACGACGCGCCGGCGCTCGCTGCCGCCGATGTCGGCATCGCCATCGGCGCAGGAACCGATGTGGCTATTGAGGCCGCCGACATCACCCTGATCCGCGACGATCTTGCGGCCGTGCCGGAGGCGATCGCGCTGTCTTTTTCCACCATGCGCGTCATTCGGCAGAATCTTTTCTGGGCGTTTATCTACAACGTGATCGGCATTCCCATTGCCGCGGGCGTCCTCTATCCTTTCTTCGGCGTGCTGCTCAACCCCGAGTTTGCCGCCGCCGCGATGGCGCTGAGCTCCGTTTCCGTGGTGAGCAATTCGCTGAGGCTCAAACGCGTCTGGCGCAAAAAGCAGCAGGCAGCGTGAAAGCATATTATTACTCGGCGACAGTCTATGATCACATTCGTCATAACCTGTCAGGTCACACGTTTCCGCGAAGAGGCTGTGTCGCAATAGCGGGAATAAGCATAGAAGTCGTCATACCGGCGTAGGCCGGTATCCAGAACTAATTAATGTTTCTGGATTTCGTGTCGCGATTTGCTTGCGCGGAACGCGTGACCTGCAAGGACGGGAGAGAGCCAGTCTGTTTTTTGGCCTGGCCAGCGAAACCATTGCGTATGAAATAGAATCCACACAATCCGGACAGGTTCGGATGTAAGGGCACGTCGGTTCAAATCCTGGCGCATACGAATTTCTTCCATTGCCTGCAAGAACGGATTACCAGTACTTCCACCAGGGGTCTCCGCTGCAATAAAAAGGAAAGGCGTTGCTTTGTCCGTCCTGTGTCGTAACGGTGACGGGGTGATCCCCTTCGCTGATATCCGGAACCCATGACCATATCGTCTCGTTGGAAATTGGGACATGGAGCGCCAGCGTCCCGCCAAATCGAACCTTATTAAAACCGCCGTCAAACGGGCCCATAAAATTTTTGCCCCTGATGCTCACAAAAGCATACACTTCGTCCGCTTTGTCGCCGAGAGAGGTAATGACAGGGCCGACAAAGACAAGATCCGGCAAGTCCAGCCAGACCTCGGAAGGTGAGGATGCTTCGAATACCCGGTTTTGCATGTACGCGAATTTTTCGGGGCTTGCCCGGCGGAGCTTTTCCGGGGCCAACCAGTAATAGACGGCGGTCTCGGCAAAGTCTTCCCGCGGATTCGTCCGCGCATAGTCATTGACAAATCCATTGTACGACCGGCGGCCGAAAGGTTCCTTTTCCCCCACCCACGAGATCCCGCTGAAGCCTGTGGCGGTAAGCGGGTTTCCCGCGGATTCCTTCCAGGCCACTGCGTGGGCGATTTGGTGAATGACCAGTCTGGAGATGTCTGCGCGATTGTTCTGAAAGGCCGAATCGGCAAAAGCGATGAAGCCTCCCGGCGGTACGGCCACCGCTTGTTCATGTCCGTTGGATGTAAAGAGGTCGCCCGGCTTCTGGGGTATTTTTTCTACCCGCAAAAACCTTGTCACGCCGCCGGCTATAACTTTCTTTAAAACTGCGTCCGGTAACTTGTCCAGAACACCGCGAATCATGGCGATCTCATCTTGCGTAAACGATTTCTGACGCCCGACGAAATTGAATTTGACGGCTTCCGACCGTTCGTAGGTATCCTGGATAATGGCCGATGGAACCACTTTAGCGGGCCCGGACGGGGAAACCATCCGGTTGTCCTGCCCTGTCTGGGCTGCGCATGATGCAAGCATGGCCAGTCCGAGTCCTGCCGCAAAAAGCTTTTTGATGCAGATTGTCATAAATGCCTCCTTGAATAGCACAGAATGTTCCAGTGATGCTGAATAAGAAATCCGATGAGTCATCCGGGCGCTGGCGCAGGACGCGAGTGGACACAACAGGATCACCCGGATTGAAAAGGTGCAGTTAGAGTATCAGGAAAAGACGCTCCCGTAAACGCCCATTTTTTTCTGTTTCCTCTTGCAATGATCGTTCAAAGGCGTATATTTGTCGCCGATTCAAACTGCTCCACCCATAAACATTTGTCAGCTCGATTATCCGCGGAAGGAAGCGCAGGATGATTCATGACGCATCAAAAGCAGACATCAACAAAAGATCATCATGTGTTAAGGGAGGATTGAAAAATGATGTTTCAAGACCTGACCTCATTTATGCCATTTATGCTTCATCTTTCTTTCAATGTGACTGGGTAGAAATCCGGGAACGGAAATGCGGGAGGCACTATGTCAGCGCTTGATGCAATAGTAAAATGGGCGGAAGGAAACCTTCTCGAATGGCAGAGCGATGCGGCTCGAAGGCTTCTTTTGCAGGAAGGGTTAAGCGAAGGAGATAAACTTGAGCTTTTTAGGATGATTAAAGAAAGACATGGTATCAAGGACGATGCGTATCCTGCTCCAAAACCCAAGCCGCTAAAGAAAGGGGA
Organism: Deltaproteobacteria bacterium; assembly: GCA_009668925.1. Next base: position 3,737 of record SBEK01000166.1, on the reverse strand, counting down.
TATATCCGGTTCTATTCAAACCACGGAAAAGGTAATCCTTAAAGACATACATGACCTTAAAAATGTAAATGCAATACCGGATGGTACCGGCCTGACATTCGGACATACAGGATTGACCGTCATTTACGGTGAAAATGGCTCCGGAAAGTCTGGATATGCACGTGTGCTTAAGAAAGCATGCAACGCAAGGGACACAAAAGAGAAGATATTGCCGAACATTTACGGAAAAAAGGGACCGGAACCGGCTCAGGCTTGTATCAAATACTCTAAAGAAGGCAAAGACAATAATATAACTTGGAAGGATGGGCAGAAGACTGAGCAGAATGTCCTATCGAATATCTGCGTCTTCGATGCCAAATGCGCCCGCGTTATCGTAGATGAAAATAACGAGACAGCTTATCTGCCTTACGGGACAGCTGTGTTCGAGGAAATGGTGAGGCTATATAAGGATCTGCGGAAGAGCCTTGAAGCCGAAAAGCCAAAACCTGAAAAATTGGCGTATGAAGACATTCCCGTTTCGACCAATGTCGGGAAATTTATATCCGAACTGAACTATGAAACGAAGGACGATGCCATAATGGCAGCCTCTAAATGGGAAGAGAAGGACGAAAATAAACTAATTAGTCTCAAGAAGCAGATTGCAAAGATAGAAGCAGATTCGCCTGAAAAGCAGGCGCAAAGACTTCGGAACCTGAGAGACCGCATCATTACGCTTGCAGACACAATCAAGGAAATTGATGCTGCCACTTCGGAAGATAAGGCCGAAGACATAAAGCAGAAGATAATAAAGTTGGTGGACGCTGAAAAGGCCCTTGCGATCGCATCGCAAAAGACGCTATCTGGTGAACCTCTTCCCGGTGCTGGAGAGAAAGTATGGCAGAGCCTTTATAATGCCGCTAGCGTTTATTCCACAGAGGTGGCTTATCTTGGGAGAGAATTTCCCGTAACACAGGAAGGAGGCCTTTGTGTCCTTTGCATGCAGAAGCTGGACATTGACGCCAGATCCAGGATGATAAGATTTAAGGATTTTATGGAGCGGGCCACAAAAAAGGATGTGGATAACGCCGCAGCTGAACTGCAGGGTGCGGTTAAAGAATTGGAAGCCCTAAAATTTCCTGCCGCTGAAATCTACAAAGACATAATGGACGAATACCGTGAGAAGAAAGGAGCCCTTATCGGCCAGATTGAGACATATTTCCCGGCGATGGAAACCCGCACCAAGGAAATTATACAGGCGTCAAATGAGAAAAAAACAGACGTAGAGTTTCAATCGACAAAGCCAAGCCCAGAGCAGGGCCTGCGGGAACTCTCCTTGAATTTGGAAGAAGAGGCAATAGAGATAGAAAAAGCAGCAAAGCCCGCCGAATATGAGCAGAAGAAGAATGAGAGAATAGAGCTGGAAGCGAGAAAGCTTTTCTCCAGCCGCCAGAAGAAGGTTCTTGAATATGCAGGTCAGCTGAGGTTGGCCCGTAGATACGAAGAATGTATCCCTGAGACAGAATTTACAGCAGTCACAATAGAAGGTAAGAAGATAATAACCAAAGCCCTTACGCCACAACTGTTAAGAGGGTTGCAAGATGAGTTAAAGTACCTGGGCGTAAAGCACCTCGACTTAAACCTTAAGGCCTCCGGGGCGGAGGGAGAGACAAAACACAAGATAGAGTTGAAGGGAATCCAAGCCGCGCCCAAGACTAACCTGTCTGATATTCTAAGCGAGGGAGAGCATTGCGTAGTCGCGGTTGCAGGATTCCTCGCCGAACTGAAGGTGGGTAACCACGAATGCCCTATAGTCTTCGATGACCCCGTATGCTCTCTCGACCATATCTACCGCGAGAAAATCGCGAAACGCCTCGTTGAGGAAGCCAAAACAAGGCAGGTCATAGTCTTCACACATGACATTGCCTTTCTCATTGACCTCGAATCAGCAGCAGAGAATGACGGAAACGTGTGCTTCAATCCTCAAACCATATGCAGGCTCTCAGGCACGGTCGGCAAATGCATAGCAGGTCGCCCTTGGCATGCCATGCTGATTAAGGACAGAATTACGTATCTCAGAGAGGAATTGAACCGTATCAAAGTCTTTCATGAAGCAAATCTGCCTCAATATAATCGGGAGGCTGCGATTCTGTATGCCCTTCTCAGGGAAACCTGGGAAGCCCTGGTGGAAGAGTCATTGCTTAATAACACGATAAAGCGCCACGGCAAGGAAATTCAGACACAGCGCCTCAAATCTGTGACTGTGGAGACAGGCGATTATAAGAAGATAGATTCCGGCATGGGAAGGTGCTCGGAATGGATGCTTGGTCATGACAGGTCGAAAGAATTGACTGTAGCTCGGCCTGATCCAAAAGAAATCGAGGAAGACATAGTTAAAATCGAAAAATGCCGCTCTGAGCTTGGCAGAAGAAATGATAAATTGCGAAAACAGCGTGAGGAAGAACTCAAACCGCCGGCATCCGCTATGGGATAGGGGCAGACGGGAAGCCCGTAGAATAATAAGTTGACGTAGGGGGAGAAAAGCAGAACGCCATCTATTTACTAAATATCTTTTATTTTGATAAGCCTCAGAATAAAGAAGTAATGGTTTTGTTGCGTAACTTAAATATTTAAAGGTGTCTCAGTGAAACGCTTTATTATTCACTTTGACGACCAGTGTTATTTATTAGACTGCAAGAAAATGAATATACGAACTGCCGCAATCGAAGATCTCAAAGCAATGGTCGAGATCTACAATCAGGCAATAGCCGCCGGCCGGATGACGGCAGATATTACGCCTTTCACTACCGCCGGTCGGAAGAAATGGTTTCTCGACCATACGCCTGACAAATATCCGATTTGGGTTGGGGAAGACAATCATGTGATTGTCGGATATCTGACCATCAGCCCATATCGACCCGGTCGTCTGGCGCTTCGTCATACGGCTGAAGTTAGTTGCTTTATTCACTTTGAACATCATCGTCAAGGGATAGCTTCGGATCTTCTGCGACACGCTATCGGCGCATGCCCTGCCCTGCAGATAAAGAATTTATTTGCCATCATCATTGATAGCAATCAGGCCAGTATTAACCTTATGGTAAAATATGGCTTCGAGAAATGGGGATATCTGCCGAGGGTTGCGGAATTTGATGGGATCGAATACGGCCATCTGTATTATGGATTACGGATAGAGAAATGCCGACAAAATTAATCCACCCGATCGCTACGCTCCGGTGATGTCACCGGTAGAAGTAATAATGAATAAACAGCACCCAAAGAAGGGAAGATCATGTCAATTCTTTTTACTCCGTTTAATATCGGAGGTCTTCAGATTAAAAACCGTTTTGTGCTTTCGGCCTGTGAAGACGGTGCGGCAACGCATTCCGGTGAAGTCACGCAAGAGATCATTAAGAAAAACCGATCCTGGTCTAACGGCGAAATAGGACTGATCCTATCGAGCCATATGTCCGTTCATCCGCTCGGCAGGACGCGAGGGAAGCAATTGGGAATCCATAACGATTCACTGATCAAAGGGTTAAGAGAATTGGCCGATGAAGTTCATCGATGCGAAGGAAAAATCGTCTTTCAATTAGGTCATGCTGGTTTGCAGACTACGGCCCGGACCATCGGAAGATCGCCCTTGGGCCCGTCTGCGGATCATCCCATGAGCGAAGAAGCCATCCGTGAGGTCATCGCGTCATTTGTTCAAGCGGCAGCAAGGGCGGCCGAAGCCGGCGCGGACGGGGTGCAGCTTCATGCGG
>SBEK01000351.1 GCA_009668925.1 Deltaproteobacteria bacterium | reverse complement strand
GCGCAACAATTACCGGCGCGGCCCGCTATATTACAATCGACGACATCATTGCCGTGGAAGGGGATCGGATCCCCGCGTTTATTGATTCTCAGAAGACCTTCAGAATAGCCTTCATCCTGGTGACTAGGCCGGGGACGTTCAGTGGAAATGAACTGACCGGTATCGAGGTGATGCGTCAGGAGTGGCTTAAGCGTTACTCCATTCTGACGGACGGCCTGGGCCTGATTGATGTTGATCTGAAACCCAAAGAAGACATCCCCGCGGGCGGCGGCTATCCCGATCCTGTTGTCATCCCCCGGCCTTTACCTCCCAATATTGAAGACGGTGTCCAATGGCTGATGGCCAATCAAAAGGCAGAGGGTAGCTGGATGGATTTGTCCCGGACAACAGCCCGGGATACGGCGGAAGCCTTGCACGCCCTGAAAAATTTCCCGGCGGCCGAACAAAATTACGCAGCAGGAATCCAATGGCTCGCCGATAATGATCTTGTCCTGACCGATTATCTTGCCAGAAAGATTAATGTTTTGAAGGCATCCGGCTGGGATGTCGGCACTTTACTGGCCGATCTTATCGCAAGACAAAACACGGACGGCGGCTGGGGCAGCAACAAGACCTATATGAGCAATCCCGTGGATACGTCGCTCGCCCTTAAGGCCTTATCGGCGTCAGGCTATTCCGATCAAAACAGCGTGGCATCGGCTATCGCATATTTGAAATCCAGACAAAATGCTAACGGCGGCTGGGGCAATGAGGAGGGGAGCAATATTGAAAGCACAACCAACGTACTTAGCGCCTTCAACACATACAGACAGCAATACATCCTCGAAGATCAGATCAAAAGAGGAGCGGCTCTCCTGTGTTCACGCCAGAACGCGGACGGGGGCTTTGGAAACAGCGCCAGCACGGTCTATGATACGGCGCGGGCGGTGCTCGCGCTGCAGGAGATAAATGGCCCGTCCGGCGCCGCCGAGCGGGGCGTCAATTTTATTCTCGGCCTTCAATCGGCTGACGGAAGCTGGTATGGCAGCGCCCACCAAACCGCCCTGGCGGTTAACGCGGTCTGGGACGCGACGGTCAACCCGGATCTCGCCGTCGATCCGCAGGATATCACCTTCGTCCCGAATACTATCACCGGCCTTCCGGCATCCGTTACCATCCATGTCCAGGCAGCAAATCGCGGCAGGACAGACGTGCCCCAGGCCAGAGTTGTGGTCTATGACGGGTCCGTTTCCGAAACCGCCATGATTGGGGAGCAAACGGTCGCATTTCCCGGCCAGTCCATGGTGAGCCTTTCTTTCCCGGTCGTCATTACAGACGGTAACACGCATACGTTTTATGTATCCGTTGATCCGGACAACGCCGTTGCCGAGTCAAATGAAGTCAACAACGTCGCCGTCAACAGGATCAGCCCGGCAACCACTTATGATTTTGAAACGCTTGCTT
>SBEK01000165.1 GCA_009668925.1 Deltaproteobacteria bacterium | reverse complement strand
CCCAACTGCATGGGTCAGGCTGTTGTCGCGGATAAAGCGGGCATTCACATACAAATAGATACTTTTGGAGTTGGATTTTGTAAATGCCGGCGTGGAAATGAAGCCCGTAATCCGCACAGGGTCCGCCTCGGCGCGAATCGCCAGACAGTGGCTCGTAAACTCGCTTCCCATGATCATGCCGATCCGCTGGGAAACATCCGCCACGACGGGTGCCGCAAATACTTCCTTTCCGGCGGCCGTAACGATAAAGCGGACTTCCGGATGCGCCAGCGCCAGACGCGTCACCGCATCCAGGCACGCGCTTTGTTCCGTGGCTTCGGTCTTGAGAAACTTGCGGCGCGCCGGCACATTCGCAAACAGGTTCGTTACGGTGATCTGCGTTCCGGGAGGCAAACCGGCAGGCGTAATTTCCGAAATCACGGCGCCTTCAACGATCGCCTTCGTTCCCGCTAAATCGTCTTTCCGCCGGGTCAGCATCTCCACGCGCGCGACGGAAGCGATGCTGGCCATGGCCTCGCCGCGGAAGCCGAAGGATTGCGTCTTATAGATATCCTCCAGCTTTGATATTTTACTGGTGGCATGACGCTCGAAAACCAGCGCTACGTCTTCGTGTTCAATGCCCGAGCCGTTATCGGCGACGCGGATGGACTCACACCCGCCTTTGGAAAGTTCAATGCGGACATCGCGCGCTCCGGCATCGATGGCGTTTTCAACCAGCTCTTTGACAATCGACGCCGGCCGCTCCACGACTTCTCCGGCGGCAATCTGGTTGGCCACTTCTTCCGGCAGAATAACGATACGTTTCGACACGGTCTTCCCTTTTCGCGTTTTCTGTGTTCCTTCACCGAAAAAAAGCCGCAGCCACCAAGTTATTTGTGACTGCGGCATTTACGCTATACGGCAATGGGTCTTTTAATCCAGGACAATCATGACCCGGCATTTCTTCATAAACGATGCATTCTCCGCAGACGCGCGTATCTGATCCGCATCGGCGTTGCCGATGATGAGATCCGATTTCCCGGCGCCGCCGGTTCTCAGCGCTTTCACGGTGACGGGATTGGCCGTCACGCGCTGATTGCTCTGCGCCGACGTGAGGTCGCGGGCATAGCCGCTCATCCCCTGCTGGACCGCGTACTCACGATCTACATTGGCGGAGCCGTAAACTTCCTTGCCCGCCTCGTCATAAATGCGTGGCGACATGGCCGGACGCGCCCCGATCCCGCGGGCGTCGATCACCAGCCCGGTATAGGCCACGGGCGCCGGAGGCGGTGCGGTGACGGCGGGTGCGGGAGGCGCGGGCACAGCCGGTGCGGGCGGCACGACGGCCTTTCGTTTCTCAATGGCCAGAGGAACGACGATCTGCGACAAATTGCCGTAAAGGGGCATTCTCAACCGGACTTCCACGGTTCCATCGGACATGTACTGCTGATCAACAACCTGCGCGCCTTTCACCAGCCCCTCGACCTGCGTATTGACGACGTCGCTCTCCACCGTAAAGTCTTTCACCGTGGTTCTGGAATCCACCTGAACCCCTTTGGTTATTTCCAGAATATTGCGATAGGCGTCTACTTTCGCCGCACGCAGGGCCATCGGCCGCGCGTTGATTTTGCCGATGCTCCGGTCCGGCGGCGCGCCGATCCCGACCGCTTCAATGTAGCCGGCCGACCAGTTTACGGAACCCTGACCGACTTTTTCCACCCATTCGGACATGCTGACCGTATTCTGGCAGAAAGCGGCCTGCGCCAATAAAAATAAAATCCCCGCCAAAACGGCCACGGAAACAATTCTCACCTTCATGGTATCCTCCTTTGGTTAATCATCTGAAGAGCAAACGAATCTCCGCAAGTCGCCATAAAACTAACAAAATATTCTTCAGGTTGCAATAAGAATCGAGCATGATTACGTTAGAGGCGTTCTTCAAGAGTTATGCTTGAAAGTCGTATGTTTATGTGATAGTTCACTCCAACTGATTCGACCCATCAGCCTAATCAGCTAAGAGAATCCCGGGCGCCGGGAGGACTCTCCACCGACGACAGATTGCGGTTTGACCGCTATTTTTTTTGAATGAAACAGGAGCACCAAAAATGGATTACAAACAGACATTAAATCTTCCGCAAACGGCTTTTCCCATGAAAGCCAATCTGGCTCAGCGCGAACCGGAAATGCTCAAGCAGTGGGCCGAAATGGATATTTACAAAAGGATCCGGGCCGCAGCCTCGGGCAGGAAACCCTATATTTTGCACGACGGACCTCCGTACGCCAACGGCAATATTCATCTGGGTACGGCGCTCAATAAGATCATCAAAGACATCGTTATCAAAGCCAAGAATATGACCGGCTTCGACGGCGTTTACGTCCCGGGCTGGGACTGCCACGGACTGCCCATCGAACATCAGGTGGATAAGGAGCTCGGGGCCAAAAAACAAACGATGACGCAGGTGGAAAAACGCCGGGCGTGCCGCACCTACGCGGAAAAGTTTGTAGACATTCAGCGTGCGCAGTTTATGCGCCTCGGCGTCTTCGGCGAATGGGAAAATCCCTATCTGACGATGGCTTACCCCTACGAAGCCACGACCGTCAATGAATTCGGAAAGCTCTATCTCAACGGCAGCGTTTACAAGGGCAAGAAACCCGTTTACTGGTGCGCTTCCTGCAAAACAGCGCTGGCCGAAGCGGAAGTGGAATATGCCGACCACCGCACGCCGTCCATTTATGTAAAATTCACGTTCGTCTCCGATATCGCGCAGGTGTTGCCGAAACTGGCCTCCGAGAAAGTCAGCATGGTCATCTGGACGACCACGCCCTGGACGATTCCCGCCAACCTGGCCATTGCCGTCAAAGACGACTTCGTCTATGCCGCGGTAAAAATCAATGACGAAGTATTCATTGTGGCCAAGGATATGCTGGATTACTGCCTGGACGCGTTCGGGTATCGCGGCAAACCTTACGAGATTCTCGATGAGTTCAAGGGCGAAGTGCTCGAAGGCCAGAAATGCATGCATCCTCTGGTGAAACGGCACAGCGTTTTGATTCTGGCCCCCTTCGTCACGCTGGAGGCCGGAACCGGCGCGGTGCACATCGCCCCCGGCCACGGCCAGGAAGACTATGAAATTGGCCTGGAATACGGTCTGGACAACTATGCCCCGGTGGACGACGCGGGCAAATTCACGGAAGACGTCGAACACTTCGCGGGTCAGTTCGTCTTTGACGCCAACGACAGCGTCATCAAGAAATTGGACGAAGTCGGAGCCCTGATGGGGCATGTGCCCATGCAGCATTCCTACCCGCACTGCTGGCGCTGCAAGAAACCGATCATTTTCCGCTCCACCGAGCAGTGGTTCATTTCGATGGAAAAGAACGATCTGCGCCAGAAAGCCCTGGCCGCCATCAATGAAGTCCGGTGGATTCCCTCCTGGGGACGCGACCGCATTTACGGCATGGTGGAAAACCGTCCGGACTGGTGCATTTCCCGCCAGCGACTGTGGGGCGTGCCGATTACGGTGTTCTACTGCGCAAAATGCAAAAATGAAGTCCTGACCAGGGAAATCCTGGATCATCTGGTCGCCCTCGTGGAGGAAAGCGGCGCGGACGTCTGGTTCGAAAAAGAACCCAAAGACCTGATGCCGAAGCACACGACCTGCCCGCACTGTCACGCAACGGAATTTACCAAAGAGGTCAACATTCTTGACGTTTGGTTCGACTCCGGCGTGAGCCACGCGGCCGTTCTGGAGAAAAGGCCGTATCTGCACTCACCTTGCGACATGTATCTCGAGGGTTCCGATCAGCACCGCGGCTGGTTCCACTCTTCTCTTCTGGAATCCGTGGGAACGCGCGGCCGGGCGCCTTACAAAAGTGTTCTGACGCACGGGTTCGTGGTGGACGGCGAAGGCAAGAAAATGTCCAAGTCCGTCGGCAACGTCATCGGCGCGGAAGAAGCCATTGCCAAATACGGCGCGGAAATCCTGAGGCTCTGGGTAGCGGCGGAGGATTATACGGACGATATCCGCATTTCGGAAGAAATTCTCAAACGCCTGATGGAAGCCTACCGGCGGATCCGCAACACCAGCCGGTTTATCCTGGGCAATCTGTACGATTTCGAACCCGACAAAGACAGCCTGCCGTACGAACAGATGCTGGAAATGGATCGCTTCGCGCTCCATCGCCTGCAGGAAGTGATCAAGCGGGTCACGGAGGCTTATGAACGCCATCAGTTTCACATCGCGTTCTTCACCCTGCACAATTACTGCACGGTGGATTTAAGTGCGCTTTATCTTGACGTGCTGAAGGACCGGCTTTACACGAACAAAGCCGGGTCCACGGCGCGCCGCTCAGGCCAGACGGCCATGTTTATCATTCTCAAGGCCATGATCCGTCTTCTGGCGCCGATTTTCACCTTTACGTCCGAAGAAGTGTGGGCCGCGCTGCCCGCCTGGAAGGGCAAGGAAGACAGCGTGCATCTGACGCAATTCCCGGCGGTGAGCGATGCGTATGTGAATGCGGACCTGGGGGAACGCTGGAGGGCAATGATTGACGCCAAGGCGGAAATCGCCAAAGCCGTGGAACAGGCCCGCAAGGACAAAGTGATCGGCCATTCCCTGGATGCGCATATCCGCATCGCCGCGCCGGAAAAGATGCGGACGTTGTTGGAAACCCATCTGGAGGATCTGCGCGCGCTTTTAATCGTCTCGCAGCTTCAACTGGTCGATGAAAAAGACATCGCCGGGGCTTATCAAAGCGAAGAAATCAAGGGTCTGTCCGTCGGTGTGGAAAAGGCGCACGGCGCCAAATGTGAACGCTGCTGGATTTACGAAGAATCGGTCGGTTCGGATCCCCAACATCCGACCGTCTGCGGCCGCTGTCTGGCGAATCTGTAAGAAAGAGGTTCACGTTCAGGGCGCAGCACCGCACAAGCGGGGGCGAAGTCCGGCGATTGCCGGAGGCGAAGTCCCGGGTGTTAATCCACTGCCGTCATTGTGAGGAGGCCCTCGGCCGACGTGGCAATCCCGAGGATTTGGCTACTGACAAGATTGCCACGCCGATTGAGAATCGGCTCGCAACGACGATGTCGGATTGCCACGGCTCCTTAGCGTCGCCTCGCAATGACGGAAGAGGAATTGCCGCCGCTCGACAGGGGGCGCGGCGCCGGGATTGCAACGCGGGACAAGGGCCCGCTCGCCAGGACAGGCCGACACAGTTTCCGATGGCGCGATAGGGAAGGAGAATTTTTTGAAGAAGAATCTCTTGATATTTATTCTGGGGGCGGTCGCCATTATCGCCCTGGACCAAATCACAAAATCGATCATTACCGCTCGCTTTGCTCTTCACGAGGTCTATCCCGTTATCCCCGGATTATTTAATCTGGTCTATGTGCTGAATCCCGGCGCGGCCTTCGGTTTCCTGGCCAATGCCTCAGAAACATTCCGCTTTGTCTTCTTCACCGGAATTACGATTCTGGCGGCGGGCCTGATTGTTTTTTATCTGGTCAAAAGCCACCCCCGGAATCTGCTGCTGGCGGGCTCTCTTACTTTGATTTTCGGCGGGGCGGTCGGCAACTTGATCGATCGGCTCCGCGCAGGCGCCGTCGTGGATTTTCTGGATGTCTTTGTCGGCTCCTGGCACTGGCCGGCTTTCAATGTGGCGGATTCCGCCATCACCGTCGGCGCGATCCTGATGATCTGGGAGATGATCTTGAATCGGAAGGAAAAACAGGCCGGGGGGAAATAAGCGTTTACGCTTTTTGATCCTTAACGTCGTCTTTTTCATTTCCGCCGATTCCGGCAGAAACCCTCAACATATCCTTAAGCGAAATATCCGGATGGTGATAGCGTTTCTTCGTCCGCGTCCCTTTGCCGTATTGAATCGCTTCTTCCGGACACCACTGAATACACGCAAAACATTGTTCGCACCGATGCCGCCAGACAGGCTTGCCCTCCGAAAGCCGGATGTTCGCGGCGGGACATATTTTCGCGCAAATTCCGCACGACGAGCATTTTTCATCGGCAAAAAAAGACTTGTCCATCCGCACAACATGCGGCAGAGACTTTTTATAAATCATCGACAATACCAGGTTCTGCAAAAAGGCGCCCGCCTCCGGCCGGAGGCTCTCCCGGCCGCGGACGGCTTTGGCGATCCGCTCGATCTTCGTAAGAGCAGCGGCTATCTTTTTTTGCTGCCTGTCGCGCGGGATGGCTCCGCCCCACGGAATATAATTGCTGGGAAGGTCAATGGAAAAGCCGGACGAGAGATGAAGGTTTTTCGCGTTCAGAATCTTTTGCAGCTGCAGAAGCGTCGCCGCCACCTGACCGGCATTGACGGCCGCGGCAAAAATGTACTGCGCCTGCCGGGCTTCGAGATTTTTCAGAAATTCGCAGACGGGCGGCGGCACGCCCCAGATATGGACCGGAAAAACCAGACCGATGGTCTCCGCGTCGCAGTGAAATTTCTCGTCCCGGTATCGGCTAAGCGCGATCAGTTCCGCCCCGTCCAGAAAACCGGCAATTTTTTGGGCCGTCCAGAGGGAATTTCCCGTTCCCGTATAAAAAAACAGAGTCGTTTTCATCGGGAAGGCGATTTGAGCACCCGGTCATAAACCGCCTCGGAAAAACCATACACCTGATTCCGGTTGATGACGGCAAACGGCACTTCGGTGCTGTTGTCTATTTCTTTTCGTTTGACGGCGGCCGTCTGGTCGTTGTCCATGTTGTATTCCCGGAAGGTCAGATTCCGGGCATTAAGAAAATCTCTGGCCCTGTCGCACTCCGGGCAGTCGTTCTTCGTATACAGGGTGATGGCCGCTATCGTTTCCTTCTGCGCCTGCGGATCTGCCTGACCCGAAGGCGAACTCTTTTCATGGATTCTGACGTTTTGACTTTTCTGGTTGGCGGGCGGCGGATAATCGGTAATATGCGTCACGCCGGATTCATCTTCCCACGTGTAAAAATCGGCCCAGGCAGGCGCGGCCAGCGCAATCACGAATGCCAATGGAAATAACCAATGCTTTTTCATAAAAGTCTCCGCTTCTTATCGCCGAAGGCGAATATCGGGTAATTTGAGATCAAACTCCTGCCAGGTTTCCCTTCTGCCGCTTTGATAATAGATAAATGGATGAAGGTTAATCCCCACCGTCTTCACATGAGACGGAATATTTTTGAAAATCAACTCCATCGTGACGGAAGTCTGCGGCGGGATTTCCACCCCCCGGCCGCGGTTGTCAATGTCGATCATCAATTTCTTTTGAGCCCCCTGCCAGACATAGGCGCGAGCCGGATCACAGGAATTGGCCGATTCCGCCTGAACCCTGGACCGGGGCCAGGACTTCGGAAAGCTTTCGTCGTAGAAGGCAACCTTGCGGACGGCCGGATCGGTGTTGATGACTTCGACAAGTATCCGCAGTCCGTCCTGCGTGAGCCCGACGCTGCGCAGTTCAAACAGGCACCCGAGAGCGTCTTTTACCGCCAGCGGCCGGTAAGTTCGCTTGAACGCCGCGACGGGCTTGGGTTCGGCAGCGGGCTGTTGAATCGGGGCCGCTGCCCTGGGCTCGGGCGCCGTCGGGACAACCACCGGCTCATCATACGTCTTGGCCAGCGGGCGCTTCTCCGGCTTGACCGCATCGTCGGCGCCAAGCTGTTCCTCGAGAACGGTCCGGACCCGAAAGGCCATTTTGACCCGGACACTGTCTCCTTCATTGACAAAGGATATGAGGCGGATCGCCGTAATTCTGGCGTCCGTAATGGACTGCCGGGCCGCCTCGGAGGATACCTGAAAATTCGTTACCTCGGTTGCCGTGCTGGAATGCTGCGTCTTCGCATCGTTCTTGACCTCGACGAGCTTATCGAGAATGACTTCGGCCGACGCTTCAGCAGGGGTTTGAGAGCCCTTGGTGGCAGCCAGAGCGGTTTTGATAATGATGGATTCATGAATGCGCTTCTTTTCATGGAGCGCGGCCTGCGCCTGCTGGAACGATCTTTCGGCCTGGTCCTTCCTCTCCCGGACCGCCGTGACATCGAGGCTCAGCTTGTAATAGTTTTCTTCCCGGCGTTTCAGCTGGACTTTCTGTGTTTCTCTTTCCGTTTTCGCCTGGCTGATTTTACTTTGCAGATTCCCAATGCGATCCTGGAACGTCTTCACCTGTTCATTCAAACTCTCTTCCGCGGCGGTGTTGCCCTGGATCGTATTGGCGATGACTTTATTCGCGCGATCCAGATCATAATTGCCCGGCGAATATTGATGACTCGTCAAGAATGCCTCCAGATCTTTGCGGGATTGAATCACGGCGGCCCGATAGCCGGTTCCCGTCCCTTCTTTTATCTTGCCGGCTTTATTTTCCTGAAAAGGATATAATTCATACCGCTTCAGTCTCAAATAGGATGTGCCCTTGACATTTTTTTCCAGTTCAATGCGGATGGGCTCTTCATTATTCCATTTGGCGGTTCCTTCTTCCGTGGCGCGAATAAAGTCGATCGTGGCCACGTTATTGATGGTCCGGGTAAAGGACTGAATGGTCGTCCCCATGTGCGCGGCAATGAGTGGCGCCGAAGCGATATCGGCTTTGGCTTCCAGCGCATGAGCGCTGTCGCGGAACCCGCGCGTGTAAATCACGGCGATCAGGATTTCCCCCTGCTTCTCCGTCTGCAGCCAGCGCTTGAGGGAGGCCTGCTGTGCTTTGATATCCTGTTCGTAACGGACGATCTGGCCGTCCAGATTTTCAATGGTCGACCGGATGGTTTTGATGCCTTTGGCGGATTCATCCAGATCCGCGGACACCATCTGAAACTGCGACGTGGCATCGTCACGCCTTTTCTTGGAGCGGACAA
>SBEK01000350.1 GCA_009668925.1 Deltaproteobacteria bacterium | reverse complement strand
CATCAGCCGTTTCCAGATCCTCCAGAATTATCTCGCGGATATGTGTGTCAACATTGAAAACGCCCGCAATCTTACCTACAAAGCCGCGTGGCTTTGCGAAAACGGGAAACCGTATCACCTGGAAGCGACAATGGCAAAACTCGTGGCGGCGGAAGGCGCACGCCATGCTGCAACCTTTGGTTCGGAAATCTTCGGCGGCTACGGCATCTGCAATGAATACCCCGTGTCGATGTTTGTCCGGGATGCCTACCAAATTCAGTTCTCACCGATTTCCAATGAAATGAGCAGGAACGTGCTGATGCAGTTTCAAGGATTGCCGAAATCCTGGGCATAGAAAACATCTATTAGAGGAATGAACCATGTACACATTAGGAGATATCCCTCGCTGTGGTGCCATCATATGGCCGGATCATACTGCTGTCGTCTTCGAGGGGAAACGATATACCTATAAACAATTCAATGAACGCGTTAACCGATTTTCCGGTTATCTTATTGCATCAGGATACAAAAAGGGTGACGGCATCGCCGTGATGGCGGAAAACTGCGCAAGCTATCTCGAAGTTTATTTCGGCGCGGCAAAAATTGGCGCTCGTGTCACACCCATCAACGTGCGTCTGGGTGATGACGAGATTGTCTATATCATCAATGACAGTGAGACGACTCTGTTTGTCGTCGGCGACGGTTACGAAGAAAAAGCCGGACAATTGAAAGACCGATTCAAAAACGTCAAAAAATGGGTCACGCTGGATAACCCGCTTGCCGGTTTTGACGATTATGAAAAACTGCTGGAAAAATCATCGGCGACGGAGCCTGATCCTGATCAATATCATGTCCAGGAAAATGATCTGGCCATCCTCATGTACACGGGAGGAACCACCGGACTTCCCAAAGGAGTCATGCTTTCCCACCGTAGCGCGGTCCTGGCCGGAATCACGTCCGCTTTGAGCGGAGGATTTACGGAAGATGATTCAACTTGTTTTGTGCTACCTGTTTTTCATGTCTCCTGGTGGCCGATTCTGGCCATCCTGCTGGTCGGCGGCAAGGTCTGCATTAACCGCAAGCCCAACCTGGACAACATCTTCAAACTCATCCAGGAAGAAAAATGCACGCACATCAATTCCGTTCCCACCATTTACGGATGGATGCTGGATTGGCCGACGGTTGACCGCTACGACCTGTCGAGCCTCCGGCTGATGGGCTATGCGGGCAGTCCTTTTCCCGTCGAAATCTTAAAGAAGTGCATCAAGAAATTCGGGAACAAATTCAGTCAGGGCTACGGCGCTACGGAGACGGCCGGAGCCGGCATCTCGGCTTTGACCTGGAGGGATCATCACCTGGAAGGGCCGAAAGCGAAGTATCTCGCGAGCGCCGGAAAACCCATGCAGATTTCCCGCGTCAAGATTGTGGATGAGGACGATAAGACTCTTGCTCCCGGAGAATATGGG
>SBEK01000164.1 GCA_009668925.1 Deltaproteobacteria bacterium | reverse complement strand
CCCCTCAAGTACCCGCTGATGTTTTCGATCTGCGATGTGCTGCTGGTGAATAAAATCGATTACCTGCCGCTTTCCGATTTTGATCTGGCCGCGATGCGCCAAAGGGTGTTGGCGCTGAACCCCAAAATTCAAATCTTCGAAGTCTCCTCCAAGACCGGCGCGGGGATCGGGGATTGGGTCGAATGGCTCAAGCTAGAAGTCAATGGACATAAACGTTAGGTAACGTGAATGCCTCGATCGGGAATGCTTTGTCCGATAGAAGCGTGTCGTTCGGCCCGGGACGGCCGGGCAAGAGAATGAAATATCCGGGGCGAACTTTCTTTGGGTTGGCTTCGCTTCCGGGCGTCAATCCTTGATGTGTGATTCCCGCTTAGGCGGGACGAGCGTTAATTCTCCGTAACGTGCGGCAAAATGACGCGGTTCATTTCATCCGTCGACGGTTCGCTGCAGGAAAATTGATTTACTGGGCGGACTGCGACCAGCACACGCTCCATTCCGAAGGAGACGCTCCCTCCGATTTGCAGGCGGCGAGACAGCCTGCATCCGCTTCAGTGCAGAGTCTGCCGTTGGCCGTGTAATTGAAGCAAGCCAGTTTTTTTTCGTCGCAGCAGCTGATGCATTTGTTGATGCGGGCGACGCGGTCCGCTTCCGATTTTACGGCGGCTTGATCCTTCTGAGGTTCTGCTTTTTCTTTCGGGGGCCGAGCCTCAGCCGCGGATTCTTCAAATCTTTCCTTTACCTCGCATTTCATGCCGTCTTGAGGCGTGTCGGTGATCATCCTGTTCCCCTCGCGATCCACACAAATGTACAGTTCTCCGGCATGAGCCGGGGTGATGACGGCAACACAGATACTCAGAATTAAAATCAGTTGTTTCATTTTGCTTCCTTTATGTTCACGGCGTTATGAAACTTTAAGCATCCTCACGTTCTTTATACGAATGATTCGTGAATCGATTTCTTCATCCTTAATACATGATGTCGGCGCTTTTCTCAAGAAGTGAACCATGATCCGTGAGAGACCGCCAGGGCTCTGGCGCATTGCACTATTTCATGCCGAGCATCTTTTTGACCGTGGCCACAAACGGACCGTCTTCGCGCCAGGCATGGCAGGTGTTGACCAGATATTTCATGATAAACCTGGCCTGATCGGGATCGAAGCCCGTCTGTTTTTGCGAGCGGTGCGCCGCATATCCCTGGACGGCCGCCGGGGCCATGGCCAGGAGGAGCTCCAGCAAATGGGTGCATCCTTTATTGCCTCCGGCCAATTTCTTGACTTTGGACGTAAACCCTCTGGTGATGGCGAGGCCTTTGATGCAGGCGAGGCAGTCGACGGTTTCCCGGCACGCTTCCCGCGGCACGGCGATCAACCGGGCCTCAATATCCTCGATGACCAGCGTGGAGCAGTTGACCAGGAGGCGGATGCCCATATGATGAATCACGCCGCGCGGAAATATTTCGCCGGTCACCGCATGCGTGTCCTGAAAGCGATCATCCGTAAGAGAGCCTTCGACAAGGATTCTTTCATCGTCAAATTCATGGGTCGATATTTCAATTTGCCGCGAATGTATTTTTCTTCCTTTGTTTTTCCAGATATCTCCCATTCCCATCTCCTCAGGTCAGTACAGTCACCGGGGCTAGAAAATGCGATCCGGACATGGAACCTGCGATGACTGCGCTTGCACGGATCGTGATGGCGATAAGTAGCTTCTTTGGCATACATATACGTACGCAATATTCACTGCAACTTATATATTGGACTGTCCTTGCCGAAGTTGATCATCAGCGGCGTCTGAGCGTGACCGATTTCCCTGGACAGGTTTGTGGTCTTGTTCTTCGAATATTCGCCCAGGCCGACAACGGTCACCTTGCCGTCTTTGTTTTTGTCGGCTTCTTTATTGTTGTTCAGCCCGTCCAGTAATACATGAGTGAAAAGTCCATTGCCTTTGTAGCCATCCATCGCCGTTTGCTGGTCATTGGCCGATGCGTAAATATGAAGCCCCATCTTTTTGGCCAGAACGGACATCCGGGCGTCATAAAGTCCGCCGACAATGGTGTCCACGCCGCCGGCATGGCAGGTATCAAAGATGAAAAGCTGACTTAAGGATTTTATTTTCTTCGACGCATCCACAATCTCGTTGGAGCTGATCATACTGTCCGTGCTCACGTGTCCGTTGAAATCATGGGTGAGCAGGTAATACTGGTTCTGCAAAAGAACCCCGTGCCCGGCGACAAAAAGGATAAAGCTGTCCTGGGGTCTGATGATTCCGGAAAGCTCGCTGATCTTGTTTATGATATTGGCCTTTGTCGCCTCCTGGTCCGTCAAAAGTTCAGCGTGGATGTTTTTCGGCTCATACAGGCTGGCCGACTGTTTGTTGATTTTTTCCTTCAGGTCTTTCGCATCTTTTACGGCGTATTTAAGATTGACGCTGCTTTCCTGATACCGGTCTATTCCTATGGACAGAATGTAGAGGCGGGAGGCATCGGCTTTGACATTCGCGTTAAAGCGGATGGTCCTGACATTGCTCTGGACGGTGTTGCTGCCGTTGAAGGCGGAGACACTGACCTCATTCTCACCGGCAATGGCATCTATTTCCTTACAGTCTTCAAAGAGATCGCCCTTAGATTTGCTGGTAATAAGTGCAACGTCTGTTTTGGCTTTGATGTTGAGGCTTCTCATATCGGCGTAGATTGACCGGCTGTTTAACAAAGCGAGTGGGGTGGTTCCAGTTGAAGTTTTTGTTACTTCCCTATAGAAGCCATCCGACTGGACGAGTTTCCCGTTGTGAAATAATCGCACTTCACCGATGCCACCGCCGGTACTTTTTATCCGATAGCAGAGCTTGACTTTAGACTGAGTGGTATCACTTAATTTGGAGGTGAACTCCACAGCAGGTGGTGGATTCTTAATGGCATCATGCATCGTGATGCTAACAAGCCCGCCGATATCTTCCCCTCTGAGTTTAGCCGCGACGATATCGGGACGGTAGAAAACGTCGTAAAACTGGTCAACCGAGTATTCATGGTCAGCTACTTTAATACTCAGGTATTGTTCAGCACCTCTTGCAGATGCGTTGTAATAACCTTCCCTTGTAATAACAATCCATTCCCCATCCCTAAACGCAATCATTGAAGCAACTTCCTCCCCGGTAGAGACATCCCATATTCGTGTAGATGCATCCCCTGCAGATATGACATATTTGCTGTTAGGGAAGAATTTTGCGGCCGAGTAGCTCTTTATACTCGAATGTCCCGTAAGGGTTTTATGTTCAGTGCCAGACGCGATATTCCATATTTTTATGTCATCTTTCCATGTCGCCGATACGGCATATTTCCCATCCGAAGAAAAAGCTACGGACCAAATTTGGGCAGTTCCTTTGTGACCGACAAATCTCTTTATCGCAGTCAAACTTTTAGCATCCCACAATATCAGCTCATGGTTACCTCCACCCGACAAGGCATATCCCCCATCCGCAGAGAAGGAAACAGCATGTACCATAGGATCATCGATAATATGTTCTTCTGTTTTTACAGGCTTCCCGCTTGATACATCCCATAGATCTACTCTGCCACCATACCTGTAAGCACCGCCTGATAAGGCATACTTTCCATCCGGAGAATATGCAGCAGACCAAATGACCCCGACTGGATCAAAATCTTTTACTTCTTTCCCTGTTGCTACGTCATAGATTTGCATATTAGAAGGAATTTTAGAGCCAGCCGGAGGACCTCCGCTCAAAAGATATTTTCCGTCAGGAGAAAAAGCTAGCGAGCTCGTTCTAATGTTGCCGTCAAATGTAATTATTTCTTGCCTGGTGGATAGATCCCAGAGTTTTATTCCTTTGCTGCCGGAAGCAAAATATTTTCCATCGGGCGAAAAAGCAACTGCAGTTGTATCATTCACCCAAGCTCTGGGATGATCAAATGTTTGTATTTTCTTGCCTTGAAGAATATCCCAGAGGATAAAAGAATCAAGGCTTCCAGACAAGGAATATCTTCCATCCGGAGAAATATCGACCTTAGCCACAAGAGGAGCTTCGTGCTTAATTTCCCTTGATAGATCACCATATCCAATAAGGACGGGTGTTGCAGCGCAGGAACAAAGAAAAAGTGCAAAACACACTATCGATATTTTCCGATAAACAGACATATCCTCTCCTCCCATTGGAATGGGCTATTCTTTGACAACGTTGTTCGTCAGGGTTCCGATTTTTTCAATTTCAACGCTGACCTCGTCTCCTTCCCTGAGAAACAGCGGCGGCTGACGGGTGAAGCCGACGCCTTCCGGCGTACCGGTCAGGATGACGGTGCCGGGAAGAAGCGTCATGGACCGGCTCAGGTTGCTGATCGTTGTCTCTATATTAAAAATCATTTCCGAGGTCCGCGCCTCCTGAACAACCCGGCCGTTGATCAGGCAGCGGATGCCCAGATCGTTGGGATCGGCGATTTCGTCCTTCGTAACGATCCAGGGTCCGAGCGGACAGAACGTATCAAAACTTTTTCCCCTGGCCCACTGTCCTTTCTGCCGGTCGAATTGCCAGTCGCGGGCGCTCACGTCGTTGGCGCACGTGTAACCGAAGACATGCTCCAGGGCCCTCTCCGGTGCGACGTTTTTAACCGGCTTGCCGATGACCAAAGCCAGCTCCGCTTCATAATCCACCCGGTCCGGTCCGACGGCGGGAAGGAGGATTGGGCGGGCATGACCCGTGAGGCAGGACGTCGCCTTGATAAATAAGATCGGCACTTCGGGATAGGACATGGCCGTTTCATCACCATGCTTTTTATAATTGATGCCCAGCGCCAGAATGTTTAGCGGTGTGAGCGGCGGCAGAAGAAATTTGATTTTTGCGCTTTGGGGCAGGACCGTGAAGGTTTCAAAAAGATTGCCTTCGATGATGCTTGCCTGGCCGGGCTCATCCGGGTCAGGCACGCCCCAGAGGACGCTTCCTCCACTGGAAAGAAAACGGATAATCTTCATGCCAAGCTTCCTCCTTGCGGCTTGCGCCCGAAGTTATGCGCCGCCGGCTATTTTTTTGAATTTCCCAATTCCCTGTTCAGAATTTCGTTGAACTTTAAAGACGCTTTGCGGTCGCTTAAAATGGAGGTGTGGTCGCTTTCGAAGGCAAACGCTTCGACGGCGACGGCCGTGGCCCGGTCATCGAGCGCCTTGTTTCCGCAGAGCGTGTCGTTATTTCCGTAAAAAATATAGTGCCGGACACCGGGCGGCAGTTTGCCCGCCAGCGTTGTTTTGATGAAAGGGCTCTGGGTTCCGAGGTCCATCCAGACGGGGATGCTTTTGTGCGTAATGATCTGCGAGGCGTCGGCGGCGCTGAAGCCGCTCCAGGGCGTTGCAAACGTTATGAACAATTTTATGAAATGAAGATCGTTGTCCCCGGCAAACCGGGTCAAAAACGACCGGCTGGTCAGACCGCCCACGCTGTGAGCCACCAGGCCCATCTTCGGAAACCGATACTTTTGATGGAGCTCGGAGAGTTCCTCTTTGAGGAGAGCGGCCGCCAGCCCCAGCCGAATGCCGGAAGGATAGTAGAAAAACCAGGGCTGGTAGCGGCTGCGGTCCATCCGCAGATAGAGGTAAATCCAGTTATGCGGGCTTCCTTCCGTTCCGTGAACGAAAAGGACGGGAATCTTTCGGGGGGTGTATTCTTCGGTCAGATAAATGTGCGCACCGAGCGCTTTCAGAAACGATGACGGCCGCCAGTATCCGGTTTGAGCATTTTCCGCGGCAAAGTATTCATGGTAGATTTTCAGGACCTGGCCGTTTTGAGTCATCTGCCGGACGATATCCGCCGCTTTGGGGATGGCGGAATCCGCGGGAAGAAGCGTGGCGCGCCCAGCGGGCCGTTCGACCGGGATCACGATGCCGTTTACCAGCTCGTTTTCGCGGGCCGCTATTTCCGCGGGAGAAGAAAATGAGCCGTAGGCGCCCGACAGTTCGTCGGTCTGGTAAGTCCCGTCACGGTTATAATCCGTGAAGGTGTAAAGGTGATAGCGTCCCTGGGGCAGGTAGAACATGAACGACCCCGACGGATGGACGGCCAGCCAGTCGGTCAGAGCCCAGTTGACCGCCGCAGGCTGAGCGACGATGATGGTCGACGTGTCTTTGGGCGCGCCGGTAATCCGTCCCTTAATCACCGCCGAATTGTAGACCGGCGCATCGTTCTTGCCCTTGTGAATCAGCGGCCACGAGCTGACATCATCCTTTGCCGGAATGGTGAGATAGCTGCAGCCGGTCAGCGCCGGCGCGAGCAGGAAAGCCAGTAAAAGGAGCTTCAACACAAACGAAGATCGAGCCGGTCTGCTCATTCCTCTCTATCCAACCTTTCCAGATATTCTATGGTTTTTTTCTGATTCCTTTGCCTGGCCAGATCGAGAGCGGTTTTACCCGCCGCATTTTTCAGTTTGATATCCGCCCGGTGCTCTACAAGGAAGGCGACCATGCTGTCAGACCCGTACTTGGCGGCGAGCATGACCGGTGTAAAACCTTCGTTGTCCTTACGATTGACCGGGCTTTTTTTCTGGACGAGAAGGACGACGATGTCCGGAAGGTCGTACGCGGCGGCCAGATGCAGAGCCGTCTGGCCCTGACTGTTGGCGAGATGGACGTCCTGAGGTTTGGCGGCGAGGCAAGCGGCCATCGACGACTGGCGGCTTTGAATGCTTTTCATCAGCGGTGTTTCCCCCCGGGCATCCCGGTCATCAAGCGGTGCGCCGCGGTCGATAAGCAATTGCGCGTTGGTTTGGTCACCCTGCTGGGCGGCCAGATGCAGCGGCGTTCTTCCTTTTTGATCTTTGAGCGCCACAGCGGCTTTCCGCTTGATGAGCAGCGTGGCCACGTCATAAATGCGATAGTCGAGGGCCAGATGCAACGCCGTTTCACCGAAGCCGTTTTGCAGATCAATGCCTTTCCCCGCGGCGAGTAAAAGCGGGATGCTTTCCCAGCTTTTGTTGTATATTCCCCACATCAACGCCGTGTATCCGTGCTTGTCCTGAGCGGCCGGATCGGCGCCGGAGGCGAGCAGAAGGTCAACCAGGCCGGGGAGCCGTTCATTGACGGCGATCATCAGCGGCGTCGCGCCGTCTTTGTCGCGCTGGTTCACATTCGCTTTCTTCATCAGAAAATATTCGGCCAGGCCTTCGTGGCCATACTGAACCGCATACATCAAACCGGTCCACCGATAAGCATCCGTCGCATTGACGTCCATCTTGTTTTCTTCCACCAGACGCATGACGGAAGCGACGTCGTCTTTTCGCGACGCCTCAAAGAACGCGCTCAGTATCGTTCCCTGCGCGGACGCCGTATGCCGGCCGGGTTGCCTGATGTGCAGCGTCGAGCAGGCGCACAGGCACAAGATGATGATCACCATTGAGATTTTATCGGTTGCGCCGCGCATGAATACCGGGCCTCCCTAATGATTTGCACTGCCCTGATGATTTGTTTTTATCATGACCGACCGGTGAATTCAATCCCGCTGTTGCCCCGGACGGGCTTTGATTGTCCGCCGCGTGCTGCAGGGAGTTTGAGATGGAAGCCGCCGTATATAATAGGCCTTGTCAGGGGCCCGGCTTTTCCTGTATAAAAATTCAAAACCCTGCGGACGCTATCTCGTGTGGCGTGTCAGTATTTGACTTTACACTATTGCCGTCTCGGGCACAGCAAGAAATCCCTGTCCCGGGCGGAGGCGAGGGATCAAAAGATATCTCCCCGGCGCGTGTGACCTTCAGGTTATTCGCCGGGCCATCGCCTGCGGCCGCTGTGACAAAGCATGCATGAAACGCTCCAAGAGCGATCGCAGAAGAAAAGGGGTTGTCGAGATTCCTGCATTGATATAGGTGTTTCCTATGACGGATTTATGGACGTACATCGCCAGCTGGTCGGTTCTTAAATGGGTATTGCTTGTTCTCATTGCGGGCTTCATCGGCCAGTTCGGCAGGATGTTGGCCCAAGCCCTTATCGCCTGGGTTCGTCGCCATCGCGCCGGACGCGGTGCCGAGGTGCAGCAGCCGGTCCTGCGGGAGAAATCGTCCGTGTCGTCCTCCGGTGTTTCTTCCCCGGAGCCGCCGCCTCCCGCCGCCTCAGATGCTCCCGACAAGAAAGCGCTGAAGAGTGCCGCTAAAGCCCGCAAGAAAGAGGCGAAGAAAAGGGAATAGATGCTTGGATTCACGGCTGCCGCAACCGTTCAGGAAACCGCGGGGTCGTGTTCCTGGCCGGTATGTTTCTTACTGCCCGCATAGAGTTCGTATTCCAGCAGGCGGCATTCAATTTCTCCATTGTAAAAGGTGAGCCGTCTTTTCGTGCGCAGCCCCACTTTTTTGATCAATTCCAGATTGCCCGTAAACATATAGCCGTGGTAGCCCCGTCCGATGCTCTTGAAGTAATCGCCGCACTTTTCATAAAGCGCTTCCAGGCGCTGCCGGGCGGTTCCTGTTGTGGTTTGCCGGGCCCGATCCGCAGCCCTGCGGATGATGACCCTCTGACCCGGCGCGGGCTCGTGCTTTTGCTCCGGCTCCCGCGTTTTGATCTTTAGAGCCTCCAGACGCTCGCCGTAGGGAGGATTCATGACAATGACGCCGGCGCCTCCCGGGGTCGGTGTCTTTTCGAAGGAGCAGACCTTGAACTCGATCAGGCGGTCAACGCCCGCCGTCTGCGCATTGTGGCGGGCCGCTTCCACAGCTTTCGGATCGATGTCGGAAGCGATGATGGCCGCCGGCAGGGTCTTTTGCGCTTCCTGGCGGGCATTCCGGCGCATCTCCTGCCACAACTCGCGGGGAAAATCCTTAATATGCATGAAACCGTAGTTGCCGCGCCCCAGTCCCGGCGCCCGGT
>SBEK01000163.1 GCA_009668925.1 Deltaproteobacteria bacterium | reverse complement strand
GCCCCCGCTCATCCATGAATTTGAGGTGGTAGCGGACCGTTCGTTCACTTAACCGAACGTCGCGCTCCGCCATTTTCCGGGCGATCACCCGCGCGCCGAGAGGATCCGGATGTTCATGGAGGATCTTCAGGATGAGAATGGCTTTTCGTTCGGTATCTTCGGGCTTAACGAGCTCCGGCATAGGTCCCCTGTCGGCAAACGGCAATTGTTTGCCGTATTCCTACTGGCAAATGCCATTTTTGTCAAACACATTTTTGTCGTTTTATTAATTTTTTGGTTCAATTTTGTTCTGTAAGTCTGGAGGCGCAGTGCCGCCCAACGATGCTTGCCCGAAAATATCCTATGGATATCACAAGAAGTTCATTTGGGCGGCTAGGACTGAATAATCCGGGCTCTGATTTGTCCGGCGATGGCTTCAACCGATTCGCAGAAAAGCGACTCCAGTGTGAGAGAGTTCAGGTGGTCATCCTGCCAGGGGAGATTGTATTCATTGACGAGGTTGCGGATATCGGCGTAACGATACCCCAGAACGTCTATTTTCGCCGCGAGCGGCAGCGCTTCGTTGTAATCGATGTGCAGCAGGAGGAGATTCGCGACGATGTTGTTTTCTTCCAGAAGCGGTACGACGAGAATCGAGGCCCCGTCGGATTTTCCTTTTCCGATATGGACGTGGCCGGTGCTCACGATGGTCTTCTTTGTTCCCATCAGCACTGCCGGCTGATCGGAGCGGGATTTCATCTGCGCGGCCACGCCGCCTTTCCTCAGAATTTCAATGATCGTGTTTTCCGAGGGATTTCCCTGTTCGTCAAGATTCCGGATCGCATAGAGCGTGCAGCCGCGAATCGATGCGATAGCCGGTTGAACGCGGTTGAGGGTCAGAACATTCCGATACGTTAAATTTTTCATGGAAAAATTGAGGGCTTCCAGCAGATCGAAAAGGATGCCTTTGATTTCTTTTTCCTTCCGGCTTGTTCCCACCGTGACGGTTTTGGCTTGATGACGAATCGCGTCGATGGGACGGGTGAGTTCGTCGATCGCCGCGCCCAGTGAAGCATCGAGGAGATCAAAAGGAGAGATCAGGCCGCCTTCGCTTTTGAATTCATGGCGGATATCCTGCAGAGGCAATTTGCCCGCCGCATATTTCAGAAGGAGCAGAAGATCGGCGATGGTTTTTCCGCCAAGGACGCTCAGGGATCCGTTCAGGCGCTGCTGGTTGAATGCCGTGTAGAACTCATTGATGATCCGGCGCAGGGAGGTATCGGCGACCAAATCAATGATCGATAAGGATCTTTTTGAACGGTCCGTCAACTCTGCGGTCAGCCGGCTGCGGAACTCACGGAGCATTTGGGCGCCTTCGTCGATGGCGCACGCCGCATAGTAGCCCCAGAGGTGGCCGGCCATCGTGTTCAGAATGACGGGCAGGGGCGGAGGGGCAACCGGAATGGCGATGACCGCATCCGCAACGGGATCAAAACGGTGATCGCCTTCGTCCGCAAAAACGATCACCGTCGCCTTGTGGGCTTTGAAAATCGCTACGTCCTTAACGACGTCTCCCATAACAGCCTGCGGATTACCGGAGGCGCAGACCAGTATGAGCGGTTCGGCGGACAGGTCAATGTGTTTCTTGTTTTCCACGATGTCCGATGAAATCGTCCGGTAACACAATTCGGAAAGTTTGATGCGGATCTCGTCGGCTGCCGCCTTATTGGGCCCGCTGCCGACCACCGCCCAGTGTCGCTTGCCCACGGCCTGTCTCACCGAAGCGGCAATCTCGTCTCGATTTTTGAACAGTCGGTTCATCTGCTGGGGCGCCGATTCGAGGTGTCTCAGGGCATCCGCGATCGCTTCGTCCGAACGGGCCCCCATGAGCTGGGCAAAATACAGAGCCAGCAACTGGCCCGCGATAATCTGAGCATAGAAAGCCTTGGTTGAGGCGACCGACATTTCGATGTCGCGGCCGTCGCTGGTATAAAAGACGCCATGGGATTTTGCCGTAATGTCGGATTGCCTGCGGTTGACGATGGAAATGACATAAGCGCCCCGCTCGCGGGCCATGGCGACGGCCCGGTTGGTATCGGTCGTCGTTCCCGATTGCGTGATCGGAATGATCAGCGTATCCGTGAGATCGTCTTTCAGTCCGAATCCGCTCAATTCGGAAGCGATCCGGGATGTGACGGAGAGCGGTGTTCTTTTGAGGTAATGGGACAACGCATCGGCGACAGCCTGACCGGCGACGGCCGCCGTTCCATGGCCGATGACGACGATATTTCTGATAGAACCCTTTTGGAGGCCCCTGCGCACGGCGGCGGGGACGATATCCGCTCCAAAGTTGAATGTCACATCCGGCGCGGATCGGCCCGACGGGCTGATTCGGTATTTTCCGCGCAGCGTTCTTCTGATCGACAGGGCGGATTCCGATATTTCCTTGAGGAAATAATGGGGATAGTCGCTGCGGTCGATATCCCGCGTGGTGATCTCGGCCGTTTGCAGCATATGATCCGTGAGGTTAATGGCCGCGCCGTTATAAAAACTGGCGGAAATGCCGGCCAGTCCGTTGCCGCGATTCTGATCCAGAATAAATATTTGTCCGCTCGCGGCGCCATTGCCCGTTTCTCCGTTCATCTTGAGAAAGCGGGGCATGACTTCCACCAGACCGTACAATTCTGAAGAAAACATGTACTGGTCGGCATTGATTCCGACATAAATGGACTGGCCGCTCCCTTTGAGCGCCAGAAACATCTTGCCGGGTTCCAGGTTGCTTTGTATGACGATCGCGTGCGATCCTTCAAAGTCATTAACAGCCAGGCGGAAAGCTTCGGCAAGATCCTTTCCGGTTTTGAGATATTTTTCTATCTGCAGCGGAATAATCTTGGTGTCGGTCGTCATCTCCGGATCAATCAATTCGCCGTCCGCTTCGAGAGCATCCCGGAGAGCCGGGTAGTTGTCGATGTCCCCGTTCAGGACGGCATTGATCTGCACCTCTCTTCCGGGATAAAAGGGACAGACGGAAGGGGTGCAGGTGAGTGTAAAGTTGTTGACCGGGTGGCAGTTCAATTCCGTGATTGAGCCGACGGAGGCCCAGCGGGTATGCGTCAGGGCTGTTTCACAAACCGATTCCGCGGCCGCGAAATGATGCAGAATCCGGTCTTCCCGAATGGATTTTCTGAGGTCGGCCACATTGCGCCCCAGTTCGCCGACGATGGAAAATGTTTTGTAGGTGAAGGTGACGTTGACGCCGCCGGAACTGTCCGGGCGGTCATGAGAAATAAAAATAGACCCATTGAGCAGATCATTGTCTTGTGTGCGCCGCTGAAAATCATCGGCCAGGCCGTTTGCCTGGATCTGCCGGATGATCGTTTGCAGTTCATGGCTGTTCTTTAATGTAAAATTCAACTGAAGGCCTGCGGAGTCGCGCCCTCTGACCTCGAGACGATCCAGGGCATTGAGCAGCAGATTGAGTTTGCGGTATTTTCGAAATGCGGCGAACGCCACGGAGGAAGGCTTTTCGACGCCGGCGAGCGCCAGGACTTTTTGCAGATTGGCGAGAATGTCCTTCTCGAGCATCCAGCAGATGTCCTTCAGCTGAATCATCCGGCCGTTGATCGCTTCCAGATCGGCTGAACTTATGGCGGCGGCCCGATCATCCAGAATCCTTTCTTCGGCTGCGAGAAATTTTCTCATTTCTGCGGTAATCCTGGCTAATTCGGCGGCTCGGCTTGTCTCGAAAAAAAGAAATTCCTGCGCCTGTTCGCTCTTCAGTTCCAAAACCGCATCGTTTACGGCCTGGACCGTATGGACGCCGTCCAGGAATGTCTCGGCAGTATTTTCTCCGGACAGAATCGACTGCAAACCGGCTTTCTTGATTTTTTTCCAAAGGGCGGCGATGGTCAGATCATCCGAGGGTTTGGCGGGTCTTTCCTGAAAACGGCAGGCGATCAAGCCGGCAAAGCCGCAGTTCAGCCGGCCGGGCCAAAGGGGGAAAAAAACAATCACCGGCGCCGGAAGGTGATCCGGATTCCGACCGATGAATATCCTGCATCGGGCAATCAGGCCCCAGAAATTTTTCAGACTTCGGAAAAGATTGGTGCACATTGGTTTCTATTCATTTCCTGATTCTAAACTTTTAGCCACACGCTGCGGTAAATTCTTCAACATATGGCGATGACCCTTGGCGATATTTCCCGGAGTCGGCGTTTCCGCGGGTTCATCATTGGGCGGCTCCAATTCTCTTTTGATCATCATTCTGCATGCTTCGACCATGCCTTCCGCCGCGCCTGAGCCTCATCAACCTGAGGCCGTGCGGCCTTTCATGGCACGCGCTGGACGATCGTGCAAAAATTGTTCCTTTATGTATACTATTTTTTAGAGGTTGGCAATGTGGTCAAAAATAGCCTGACCGAATGGGCTCCGGTATCACTATTTCGTCTTTTCGCAATCGAGACCCAGTTTGGCCATTTTGTCGGTAAATGTATTGCGATTGATGCCCAGATAGGCAGCGGCCGTGCTCTTCACGTTGCTGGACCGGCGCAAAGCTATCCTGAACAACCCTTTCTCCACCATGGCCATGACTTCCTCATGAAGTTTGCTCTTTCCGTTGTCGGAAGCCGATAGAACCGTTGCCAGATCGTCCAGTTTCTTCTCCAATATTTCTTCGACGGCTGCGTGACACGTGTCTTCACTGCCGATGACCGCTGCCGGTTTTCTCTTTTTTTTCTCTCTCATCATTTAGCAACTCCCGCATTAGAACCCATCTTCATGACTGTTACCGACAGTATCTCCGATTCGCGCAACGACCAGTGGATTTTATGCTGTAAATAATTTGGTTAGGATAATCGCGACAATAATAATCAGGGCAATCCAGGTTAAAACAATAAGCGATGTCCGTTCGACGGGACTCTCCAAATAAGTCTTGATTTCCGCTTCCACTCTCTCGTTTTCGAGTTTCTCCGTCAACCGCCGGATCAAAAGAGCGTGATCCTGGAGAAGATTGGAAAAGATGTAAAACCCCTTGGTTGTCGTTAAGAGGAAATAGGCCTTATGGCGCATGACGACAACACCCAGGTGAGTGATTTCCGCCCAGGAAAAATTCTTGATTCGGAAAAATTTTCTGATGCGCAAACCGTCATCGGAGACGGAAAACGTCCTTTCAGAGGCTTCGACGGCAACGAGCGCCGCGAGGACAAACAAAACCGCCAGAATTGCCCGTTCCCAGGACTGTCCGCTGAACAGGCTCACGACCAGAAGCACGCCCAGAAGGATGACTGCGGTGATGAAAGGATACGTAAATGCTTTCTTGATTCTGTAGATCTGATTCACTGCTTTCTCACTTTACAGATCTGTTTTTCTGATAAACGTGCCGCTCTTGCCTCCGCTCTTTTTCAGAAGCAAAATATCGCCGATGATCATTTCTTTATCGACGGCTTTGCACATATCGTAGATGGTCAAAGCAGCGACGCTCACCGCCGTCAGGGCTTCCATTTCCACCCCCGTTTGTCCGACGGTCCGGGCCTCGCTTTGAATGACGACTTGCGTATTCGCCCGGTCGACGGCAAATTCAATATCAATGCCCGTCAGGCCCAGGGGATGGCACAACGGAATGAACTCGCCTGTTTTTTTAGCTGCCATGATGCCGGCGATTTTAGCCGTTGTGAGAACATTGCCTTTGGCCATCCGGCCTTCTTCCAGAAGCCGCAGGGTGTCGCTTTTCATTCTGATCCGGCCCCGCGCCGAAGCCTTGCGCACGGTTTTCGCTTTGCCGGTTACGTCCACCATGTGAACCCTGCCGGCATCATCAATATGGGATAGCGTTTTCATGGCGGCAACTGACTTTAGTCTATGTGAAATTATTAGGACCCAAACAATTTGAAAAGACCCTAACACACCGCCTTTCGTGAGTCAAGAAAGTCGGGGTACTTTTTTGACAAATTAAAAACTTGATATAAATGTTTTGATTAGTTAGTATTTTGACTACAAATTCCTCCCCGGAGAAAAAAAGTGTTTATTAAAGTGCTCAGCGTGAGCGTGATCGGAATGGAATCCTATCCCGTTTCGGTTGAGATCGATGTGTCCCATGGCTTGCCTCAGTTTGCGACCGTTGGCCTGCCGGATGCCTCCGTAAAAGAGAGCCGGGACCGGATCAAGGCGGCGATCAAGAATTCCGGCTACGCTTTCCCGCGGGATCATGTGACGGTCAATCTGGCGCCCGCGGATATTCGCAAGGAGGGAACGGGATTCGACCTGCCGATCGCCGTGGGCATTCTGGCGGCCCAGGAAGTGATTCCCGAAAATGCTTTGCACAATTGCTTCTTTCTCGGAGAATTGTCGCTCGACGGCAGCATTAAAGGCGTTCGGGGGGTATTGCCCTCCGCCTTCAAAGCCCGGGAGCTGGGCGGCCGGTCGGTTTTTGTTCCCGAGGAGAACGCCGCGGAGGCGGCGATGGTGGACGGCATCCAGGTGTACGGCGTCAAAACGCTTCCCGACGTTGTTGAATTCCTGGGAGCGAGGCAACTCATTGCACCGCTTTGTCTGGATACGCGCGATCTCTTCCGGAAGAATCGCCGCTACGACATCGATTTTGCGGAAATCAAGGGCCAGAAGCAGGCTCTCCGGGCGCTGGAGATTGCCGCCGCGGGGAATCATAATGTCCTGATGATCGGTCCGCCCGGTTCCGGCAAGAGCATGTTGGCGAAAAGGCTGCCGACTATTCTGCCCGACCTCTCCTTTGAAGAAGCCGTCGAGGTGACCAAAATATTTTCCGTTTCCGGAATGCTGGGTTCGGGTGAGACGCTCAAAGCCGCACGGCCCTTCCGTTCACCGCATCACACGATTTCCGACGTGGGCTTGGTCGGGGGCGGTCAGTTACCGCATCCCGGAGAAATATCCCTGGCCCATCTGGGCGTTCTCTTCCTTGATGAACTGCCGGAATTCAAAAGGAATGCGCTGGAAGCGCTTCGTCAACCGCTGGAGGAAGGAACCATCTCCATCACCCGGTCGACCGTGACTGCGGCCTTTCCGGCTCAGTTTATGCTGGTCGCCGCGATGAATCCCTGTCCGTGCGGTTATTTTGGAGACCGTGTCCACAGATGCCGCTGTTCTCCTTCGCAGATCCGCGCCTATCAGACAAAAATTTCCGGTCCGCTTCTGGATCGGATTGATCTGCACATTGAGGTGCCGTCGGTCAAGTATCGCGCCCTGGCGGGTAAGGAAGAAGGCGAGCCGTCCGCGATGATCAAGAAGAGGGTGGATGCGGCGCGCGCCAGGCAGGAAAAACGTTTCGGCGCCTCCGGCGTCGTCACGAACGGCCGGATGACGGACCGGCACATCCGATCTTTTTGTGCGATTGATGAAGAGTCGCACCGGCTGATGGAAATGGCCATTGAAAAACTGGGGTTGTCCGCACGGGCCATGAATCGCATTTTGAAGGTGTCCCGGACGATTGCCGATCTGGAAGGGCGCGAAAAAATCGAGTCTGCGCATGTCGCGGAAGCCATTCAGTATCGAAGCCTTGATCGCGGCATAGTTTAGTGGTATGCAAAAAATCATTTGCCGAATCTTCGTCAGGGGAAGATATTTCTTTTTAAGAGGAATGACATATGGAAATCAAGATTATCAAAGCGCTTCCGAAGTATTTGAAGCCAAAACCGGATCAAACCAAGCTGGGCTTCGGCCGGCATTTTACCGACCACATGTTTACGATGAAATACCGGGAGGGAGACGGATGGTACAATCCGGTCATTGAACCTTATCAACTTTTACAGCTGGATCCGACCGCCATGTGTCTTCATTACGGTCAGGAAATCTTCGAAGGCTTGAAAGCTTACCGGGGAAAGCATGACGAAATTTATCTTTTCCGGCCGATGGAGAATATCCGCAGGATGAACGTGTCCGCGGAAAGGCTCTGCATGGCCCGGATTGACGAAACCGTGTTTTTTGACGCGCTGAAAAAGTTCGTCCTGCTGGAAAAAGACTGGATCCCCAGAGAACCGGGGGCGTCTCTTTATATCCGGCCGACGATGATCGCCACCGAGCCCGCTCTGGGCGTGCACCCGTCCGCCGAATATCTCTTTTTTATTATTGCGGGGCCTGTGGGAGCTTATTATGCGCACGGGTTCGGTCCGACAAAGATTTATGTTTCCGAGGAGTACGTGCGGGCGGCTCCGGGCGGGACCGGAAATATCAAGTCCGCCGGCAACTATGCCATGAGTCTTTATGCCAGCCGCATCGCCAGTGATATGGGCTATACGCAGGTGCTGTGGCTCGATGCGCGCGAAAATAAATATGTGGAAGAAGTGGGCACCAGCAATATCTTTTTCGTGATCGGCGATGAATTGATTACACCGCCGCTTCGGGGAACCATTCTGCCCGGCGTCACGCGCGACTCGGTGATTAAGCTGGCGACGCATATGGGGGTGAAGGTGAATGAACGACCGCTGGCGATGACGGAGGTGATTGAGGCGATCGAAAACGGGACTCTCCGGGAATCATTTGCTTCCGGAACAGCGGCGGTCATTTCTCCGGTGGGGCAGATTTATTTTCAGAAGAGGGAATACCTCATCAATGAAGGAAAGACCGGACCCCTTGCCGAAAAGCTGTATCACGAGATTATGAAAATTCAGTATGGCCTCACGGAGGATCCCTTCGGATGGCGGGTGCGGCTTCAGTAAACGGCGAAAGAAACGGGAGCTTCAGGGCTTTCGGCATTTCCGGACTCAGCCCGGGAATCTGTATTCCACAGGAGTGTGGAAAAGCCTGTTGACAACTGTGTTGACAACGGGGGTAAACCCGCGATGGTTAGGCTTTTGGACCTCATTGCCTAAGGTTTAGGCATGAATATAAAGTAATGATATCAATTATTTACATATATGCTCTTTGATCATCACGACTTATGGCGCGAGGTGATCAG
>SBEK01000162.1 GCA_009668925.1 Deltaproteobacteria bacterium | reverse complement strand
AGATCGACCTTGCGGACACCGGGACCGATCATGCTCTTCTCCAGGATTTTCGCAATGCCTGAATACTGCCTTTCTTCAATCCGACGGATTTCGCCGTCGGACAGAAACCAGTCGCCGACCTGGCTGTTCTTTTTTATTGCCAGTGTGTAAGCTTCGCCCGGAGGTAATTCCGCGATAACGGTATATCGGTACCTCGCATCGCAAGCCAGAAGGAACAGCAAAACAACCGCCCAGCAAAGCAGGATTCGTCCGTGTTTCATTTTCTTCTCCCTGTTAAAGAATTTCATCTCCCAGCGGAGCCGTACTCCTGCACAGGACGACCCACGTCATGCCCGCAACCAGACTATGTCACAATTCTGTTTTGTCATTACGAGACGCCTCTCAGGCGTCGTGGTAATCTCATGTATCCGGCAATTGACGAGATTGCTTCAGTTCTTGTACTCCCCCGCGATGACATTACGACACAATCTCAAAGAGCCCTGCTGCGATCCGGACTGATTTCATCGAATGCCCGTCGTTTATCAATCTTGATAGGGTCCTAAAAATCTCTCGCCGTTAAAATGAATCAAATGTGTCGGTGATTCAGCGACCCAAACCTCCGTTTCCCAGGAGATATCGTTTAAGTGTTTCAGCATGGCGTGCCGATCCATAAAGGCCATCACAAAAACCAGACCGGCTGTTGATCCGGCAAACAAATCCTTATCCGAATGAATTGCCTAAAATTGGCCAACAAATCGATAGCCAGAATAGAA
This sequence comes from Deltaproteobacteria bacterium, assembly GCA_009668925.1. Next base: position 8,150 of record SBEK01000162.1, on the reverse strand, counting down.
CGCAAATAATGTCTAAAAGCACTGGATTCCGGTTCAAGCCCGGACTGACAAAAAGATTTTGGATTTATGCTACTTCGTCAGCAGCTTCTCCAGCGCCGGGAATATCTTATCCAGATTTGCAGGGTCGGTGCCGCCGGCCTGGGCCATGTCGGGGCGGCCGCCGCCTTTGCCGCCGACGAGCGGAGCGAGTTCTTTGATAATGTTTCCGGCGTGGAACTTTGCGGCGAGGTCCTTGGTGACCATGCACAAAAGCAATGCTTTATCGTCGGCCTTGCTGCCCAGCAGAATTACGCCGGAGGCCAGTTTGTCGCGCAGCTTGTCGCCGAAGTCGCGCAGCGTTTTGGCGTCGGAAATCGCCACTTCCGCGGCCAGGACTTTCACGCCGGCGATTTCTTTAACCTGACTCATCAGGTCGCCCGACGCATTGGCAGCCAGTTTTCCTTTGAGGGATTCAATTTCTCTTTCCAGTTCCCGTGTCTGCTTGAGGAGTTTTTCGGCCCGGTCGTAGACTTCGAAGGGTCCGGCCTTGAATAATCCCGCCGTCTGCTTGAGTTCTTCTTCGGCCTTTTGTACATGAACTACGGCTTCGCGGCCGGTGACGGCTTCGATCCGGCGAACGCCGGCGGCGATGGCGGATTCATGGAGAATCTTCAGAAAGCCGATGTCGCCGGTGCGCTGCACGTGCGTCCCGCCGCACAGCTCCATGCTCATTTCGCCCATTTTCACGATGCGGACGGTCGCGCCGTATTTTTCATCGAACACGGCCGTCGCGCCGGTTTTGAGTGCATCTTCGAGCGCGCAGACCTCGGTTCGCACATCCAGGTTGCGGCGGATCATTCCGTTGGCGATGTCCTCCACGCGCGTCAGTTCCTCATCGCTGATTTTGGAAAAATGGGTGAAGTCGAACCGCAGCCGTTCGGCTGTGACCTGCGACCCGGATTGTTTGATATGATCTCCTAGAACGGCTTTCAGCGCCGCCTGCAAAATGTGCGTGCCGGAATGGTTGGCGGCAATGGCTTTGCGCCTTGCTTCATCGACGATCAGCTTCGCGGCGTCGCCGATTTTTATTTTTCCTTTTTGGACAACGCCCTTGTGGACGATGAACTTTTCGACGGGCTTTTTGGTGTCGAGGACGGCAAAGTTGAATCCGGCCCCTTCCACGTAGCCTGTATCGCCGGTCTGTCCGCCGGACTCGCCGTAAAACGGCGTGACCGCAAGAACAATCTCGGCTTCCTGTCCTTCATCGGCGTGCTGCACGGATTCGCCGTTGGCGAAGATGGCCGCGATGGTCGATTGGGCTTTGACCACGCCCTCATAGCCGCAAAATTCGGTGACGATCCCGGAGCTCGATGCCTTCAGGTAGCAGTCCGCAACAGCTTCTTCACCGCTTCCTTTCCAGTGGCCCCGCGCCCGTTCGCGCTGCCGCTCCATTTCGGCTTCAAAGCCCTCGCTGTCCAGGGTCAGGCCGTCGAGCTTGACGATATCCGCCGTCAGATCCGTCGGGAAGCCGTACGTGTCGTAAAGTTTGAAGATCAGGTCGCCGGGAAGAATGGTCTTTCCCGCTTTCGTGAGGGCCGCGGTTTCTTCCTGCAAAATGCGCAGCCCGGCGTCCAGCGTTTCCATAAAACGCTGTTCTTCGTTGAGAATGACTTTGGTTATGAACGATGCCTTATCCACCAGATCCGGATAGATGCCCTTCATCATCCCGATGACCACCTGGGCGCTTTCATTTAAGAACGGTTTATTGATGCCGAGCATCTTGCCGTGGCGGGCGGCGCGGCGCAGAATTCTTCTCAGGACGTAGCCGCGTCCTTCGTTCGACGGCATGATGCCGTCGCCGATTAAGAAGGTTACGGCACGGCTGTGATCGGCGATGACGCGGATGGAAATATCATCCGTGGCGTTCTTGCCGTATGACTTGCCGGATATCTTTTCCACAAAACGGATAATCGGCTGAAACAAATCCGTATCGTAATTGCTTTTGACGCCCTGGATGACGGCGGTGAGCCTCTCGAGGCCCATGCCGGTATCAATGTTGGGTTTGGGGAGCGGCGTTAGTTTTCCGGATGCGCTGCGGTCAAACTGCGTGAAGACGTTGTTCCAGATTTCCAGGTGGCGGTCGCAGTCGCAGTGGACATTGCATTCCGGCCGACCGCAGCCCGTGTCGACTCCCTGGTCGTAAAGAATCTCGGAGCACGGCCCGCAGGGTCCGGTTTCGCCCATCATCCAGAAATTGCTTTTCTCACCCATCCGGACGATGCGGTCGGCGGGGACCTTCATCTTATGATGCCAGATATCGAACGCCTCGTCATCGTTTTCAAAAATCGTAATCCAGAGTTTTTCTTTGGGCAGCTTAACCACGTCGATGAGGTATTCCCAGGCCCAGGCGATGGCTTCTTCCTTGAAATAATCGCCAAAGGAAAAGTTGCCGAGCATTTCAAAGAAGGTATGATGGCGCGCGGTGACGCCGACGTTTTCCAGGTCGTTGTGCTTGCCGCCGGCGCGGGCGCATTTCTGGCAGGTGACGGCCCGTGTGTAGCCGCGGTTTTCCAGCCCTAGAAAGGCGTTTTTGAACTGCACCATGCCGGCATTGGTGAAAAGCAGTGTGGGATCGTCTTTGGGGATGAGGGATGAACTCGGAACCCGCGTATGCCCTTTGCTTTCAAAAAATCTTAAGAAACTTTCCCGTATCTCATCACCCGTCTTCACCATCTGCTTCTTCCTCCGCTCGCTTTCCAATTTTATTTAAGATCAAGCCCGGAGGGAACCCCCGTCCCATCAGGCTTTGAAATATTCTTTGTTTTTCTTTGACGTCGAATGCCGCCGGCCTTTTTCGGGCCGCCCGTTTCGTAATCAGAACGGCGATCGCTTCCTCCTCCGGCATGTCCTCGCGGGCGGAAGCGACGGCGTCATCGATGAGCCGTGCCGGTATTCCTTTTTCCTGCAGGCTGGCAATGATTTTTCGATTGCCCCAGAGCTTGTTTGCCGCCAGATTGCGCGCCCACTGAATGGCAAAAGACGCGTCATTGAGATACTTCAAATCGCAGAGTTTTTCCAGTGCTTCTTTTACGACGGCTGCGGGAAAACCTCTTTCCCGCAGCTTTTTTTCCAGTTCTTTTACCGAATGCGGCCTTAAGGCCAAAAGGCGATAAGCGCTCTGCTTGGCTGCGGCCAGGTCTAAGACTTTCACGCTATTCTTCCTGCTCTTTGGGAACGATGCCCAGCTTGGCGCGGACGTCGTTTTCAATCTGAGCCATGATATCCGGATTTTCCTTCAGGAAAACGCGGGAATTATCACGACCCTGTCCGAGCCGGTCGCCCTTATAGGAATACCAGGCGCCGCTTTTTTCAATGATGCCGTTTTCCGCCGCCAGATCCAGGACGTCGCCCTCGCGCGAAATGCCTTCGCCGAAAATAATGTCGAATTCGGCTTCCCGGAAGGGCGGGGCCATCTTGTTTTTCACCACTTTGACTTTGGTCCGGAAGCCTATGACATCCTGGCCGTTTTTGATGGAGGTCATCTTGCGGATATCGAGGCGCTGCGAAGAATAGAATTTCAACGCATTGCCTCCAGTCGTTGTCTCGGGATTGCCGAAGAAGACGCCGATCTTCATGCGCAGCTGGTTGATGAAGATGACGGTGGTTTTCGATTTGCTGATCGCGCCGGTGAGCTTGCGCAGGGCCTGCGACATGAGACGCGCCTGCAAGCCCATCTGGGCGTCGCCCATTTCGCCGTCGAGTTCCGCCTTGGGCACCAGCGCCGCCACGGAGTCGACCACCAGTACATCGAGCGCGCCGCTTCTCACCAGTGTTTCGGCAATTTCCAGGGCCTGCTCACCCGTATCCGGTTGGGAAATCAGAAGCTCATCGGTGTTGACGCCGATATTTTTGGCGTACGTGACATCCAGCGCATGTTCCGCATCGATGTAAGCCGCGATGCCGTTTTTCTTTTGCGCCTCCGCCACAATGTGCAGCGCCAGGGTCGTTTTCCCGCCGGATTCCGGTCCGTAGATTTCGACGACACGGCCGCGGGGAACGCCGAAAGTCCCCAGTGCAATGTCGAGGCTCAGCGACCCGGTGGGAATGGCCGGTACATCCGCCACGCGGTCGTGGCTGCCCAGTTTCATAATCGATCCCTTGCCGAATTGTCTTTCAATCTGCGTGATCGCCAGATCCACGGCTTTTGTTCTGTCCATATCTGCACACATAATAAGATGACCTCCTTCACCCTGTAGTTTTATGATGGGTAGGGAACTCCGTCCCTACGGAATTACCCGGCAAGCGGGAAAACCGCCAGTTTTGTATAGACCGCGCCCCGCGGCGAGAGCTTGCTTTGAAACAAGACCAATTCCTTCCCGGAAAATTCGCCCGCGCTAAACGCTTTGTATTGGGTCAGGGCCTTCTCGACGCCCGACACATCGCGGGGATCCTTCATCCGGGCAAGCGTCAGATGAGCCCGGTAAGACCTGTCTTCCGCCGGAAAATCAAGGCCTGTAAAATCACCGTCCAGTTGTTTCTGAAGGGTGCAAAGTTTCTCGATCTCACCCGCAACGCCGCACCAGAGAACCCTCGGCCTCTGTGGATTCGGAAAAACGCCCAGCTCTCCGATGCTCAGGTTCAGGGGCCGATGCAGCTGCGTCCGGCTGTCCACGGCGGAACTGATATGTTTCACATCCTCCGCGGAAACATTTCCGAAAAACTTCAGCGTCAGGTGCCGCCCCTGCGACTGCGTCCAGCTGATCCGGCCGCCGAGGTCGCGCTTTAATTTTTCCTGAAGACGCGACACGGCGTCCTGGACATCCTCCGGAATCTCCAGAGCGAGAAAAGCGCGGATGTTCTTTTCGTCCGGCATAAACTATTTCTTCTCCTGCAAATAGTTTTTGAGCATCATGAGCGCCGCTTCGGCGGAAACCATCTTGTTTCTTTTGCGGTCCCAGCGATAGGCATAATGGCGGCAAATGGTCCGAACCCCGTCGGACAGGGCCAGATAAACGGTGCCGACCGGTTTTTCTTTGCTTCCGCCGGAGGGCCCCGCGATGCCCGTGGAAGATAAGCCCAGAGTAGTCCCGGCAAGTTTACGCACGCCTTCGGCCATCCGGCGCGCCGTTTCTTCGCTCACGGCCCCGTGCGCTTCAATGATGCCGGCCGGAACGCCGAGCATACTGATTTTGGCTTCGTTGGAATAGGTCACCAGACCGCGTTCAAAATAAACGGAACTGCCGGGGACATCCGTAAGACGATCGGCGATCATTCCTCCCGTGCAGGATTCCGCCACGGCAATCGTCAGTTTCTGATCCGACAGTTCGGCGGCGACGATCTCTTCCAGGGTCTGATCGCCGTAGGCAAAAATGCAGTCCTTGAGCCGCGCCGTTATTTCATTCCGGGCGGTGTGCAGGTTCTTTTGCGCCTGTTCCGGGGTAGCCGCCCGCGCCATGAGCACGAGGTGGTTTTCGGGGAAAACGGGATAGAAGCCGATAGCCACTCCCAGGGCATTAAAATCGATTTCGGCGAGTCGTTCATCCACCGCCGCCTCGGAGAGGCCGAATGTCCTGATCGTTTGTTTGGCGTTATGCAAAACGGGCTCGGGGAAATATCGATGCAGGATAGGAATAACGCCCTGGGGCACCATCCGGCGCGTTTCCGAAGGAACCCCCGGAATGACGATAACGAGCTTGCCGGAAACCATGAGCGCAAAGCCGGCCGCGGTGCCGACGGGATTGGCAATCACCTCAGCGCCTTTCGGGAACAGCGCCTGTTTGGCGTTGTTTTCAGTCCAGCGCAGATTATACCGGGTAAAGATGTCCTTCAGGTGGGCCAAAACTTCTTCATCCTCGTCCAGAGGAAGGCCAAACGCCTGGGCCACCGCCGCCGTCGTAATATCGTCGGCCGTCGGTCCCAGGCCGCCGGTGCAAATCACCGCATCGGTAAAAGTCATGAGATAGTTGAGACGGCACTTGATTGCGGCCAAATCATCGCCGACCGACATCATGACTTCGACCGGCCAGCCCTGCAGGTTCATTTCGCGCGCGATAAACGATGAATTCGTATCGGCCGTGCGCCCGCTCATCAATTCATTGCCGATTGTGAGAATCGCTACCTTCATAAGACCCCCGTAAGTGTGAATATCAGCATGAGGCCTCCGGCATAAATTCCGGCCCCGACATCATCGGCCACCACGCCCCAGCCCCCGGGTAAATTCTGCAGACGCCCCAGTGGAAAAGGCTTCCAGATATCGAATAAACGAAACAGGACAAAAGCGATGCACAGGTGGAGGCCCGTAACGGCCACGGGCAGCATGGTCACCTGGAGGCCCGCAATTTCATCAATCACAATCCGCTGGTCGTCTTTTTTCCCGAAAAGAACCTCCGCCCGATCTGCAACATAAGTAGAGAGAGCCGTTATTGCAACTACAAAAAGGAGGCGCAAGGGCCAGGCCAGGGGATAGCAAAAGAGACAGATGATCACTCCGACTAAAGTGCCGGCCGTTCCCGGAGCAACGGGTGACAGGCCGGCGCCGAATCCCGTGGCCAGTATTTTGATGGTGTTGCTCTTACGCGTGGCCAGCATACAGACCTTTATAATATTATTTATTATCAAGGGGTTAGGTTTTGAAAACCTAGCTTTTTTTCTAAGGCGTGTCAAACACTTTTCGCCGAACGCCGCTTTTTCGGAAAAATAGCCAGACCCGACAATAGAACGTACGTTCTATATCATATTCGCCGGGGATGTCAAGTAATCTGTAGAGAAATGAATCAAAAATTGGCAGACGCCGCATTATGTGTTAAGGAGGAAGAAAATAGCGGAAAGTACAAGGAAAATATGGCCATACCCATTGTATCCATCGTCGGCAAGTCCAATTCCGGCAAGACAACCCTTCTTGAAAAAATTATTTCCGATCTGGTCGGAAGGGGGTACCGTGTCGGAACCATCAAGCATAACCGGCACGGGTTTGACATTGATCATGAAGGCAAGGACAGTTACCGGCATAAAAAAGCGGGCGCGCGGGTAACCGTCGTGTCGTCTCCGCACCAGCTGGCTTTGGTTTCGGACGTTGATCATGATTATTCATTTGCGGAAATCCGCGAGAGGTACATTTCCGGCGTCGATATTATTCTCACCGAAGGATTTAAGGTTAACGACTATCCCAAAATTGAAGTCTACCGGTCCGAACTCAAACGCGATCTTATCAGCACAAAGGAAGACGGCTTGATTGCGGTGGCTGCGGATGTTCCCCTGAATGCCGGCGTCCCCTGTCTGGACATCAACGACTCAAAATCCATCACGGATTTCATTGAGAAGAAGTTCCTGCGGGCCTAAGGCCGCATTTTCCTTTGCCGTCGTCTCACAGATGATGAAATCAACCATCTCGCAGCAAGCTGTCGGGGTATTAAATGAGCGTCATTATATCGCGGCAAGCCGTGGGAGCATTAACGCTCATCGCGTGAGGGGGATTACGTCCGCTCTCGATTATAGATGAATTTGCGTATCTCCGGCTGGCCGAGGAAATTGACTTCGACGTGACGCAGTCCCTGCTGATCCGTCCAGGACCGCAGAATTTTGCCGTCGGCGGTTGCTTCCCCTTTTTCAAAAATGAATTTCACCTGGACAAAAGATCCGATTGCCGGAGATGCCGAATCCTCGTCCTCGAGGACCAGGTGAGTTCCTCCTCCGGAGAGGTCAACGACCTTGATTTCCTGATCGCCGCAGTAAGCGTGAAGTTTGGGCAGGACATCGAAATGGACCCGCGGCCATAGACGCAGATCGCAAAAGAAAGGCTTGGTGAACTGCTTAAGCAGGATTTGCTGATCGGCGGTGATGCTTTCAATTCGGGCCTGAAATCCGAGCCGGCGGTTTTTTTGCTTTTCCGAGCAATAGGTAAAAAAGACCAGAGACGTGAGCGTTGAATCGTCGAGCGGGGGATCGGTTTGCTCGACTGCGACCCGGCCGTCGTCGAGAAATCCGATAAACGTTGCGCGGCGGACGTCATCGGCCGAGAGTCGTATATAGATTTCATCCTTTGACTTGATATCTGAGATCATCAACATTTCCTCATACAAAAGTTCTGCCCTTTGTGTAGCGCGTCCGCCTGAGCATTTTGTCCGGTCAGGGCCAAAGGGGCGTCTTCACCGCCGCTCACGCATAGAAATACC
>SBEK01000349.1 GCA_009668925.1 Deltaproteobacteria bacterium | reverse complement strand
TTCGCAGGTGTTGGTGAACTCGGAAACGCCCGTCTTCCCTGGCGCCCGCGCACAGGTCTCTACTGTGGGTTGCGAAATGTCAAACGGCATGAAGAATCAGCTTCTCGTTGACATTTTTCGGCAACGATGTCATTTTCAGTTCCCTTTTGGGAAGGTCCGTTAAAGACCCAGGCAACAAAATCCATTTCGGGAGATTAACCCATGCACAGACATCGGATTTCCGTTCAGGCCTTATCCAGTTTCCTGATCCTCGCGCTCTTGATGATTGTTTTAGGTTGCGGCGGCGGAGGAGGAGGCGGCGCCGCGGCTCCCACCTATACGATTTCCGGTACGGTGAGCGGTGATACGCTTGCGGGTGTGACGATCAACCTGACGGGTGCAGCGACCGCTTCGACCACAACCGGTGCGGACGGCACATTCACCTTCACCGGCCGGGCGAACGGAACCTATACGATCACGCCCGTGAAAGCGGGTTATGTTTTTAACCCCGTCAGTCTGGTCGTCGTCGTGAGCGGAGCCAATGTCACCGCCGCGAATTTCGGTGCCACCGCCAGCGCCGCACCGACGTACAGCCTTTCGGGCACCGTATCCGGCGTGGTGCAGGCAGGGGTGCTGATCACGCTGGGCGGAGATGCAACCGGAACGGCGATAACGGATGCGGGCGGCAATTACGGCTTCCCGGGGCTGCCGGCCGGCAATTATAACGTGACACCGTCCCGGACGGGATACGATTTTACACCTTCTACCCGTTTAGTGACGGTAAGCGGCAATTCCACCGGGAATAATTTTACAGCGGCCCCGACACCGGAACCCACTTACACCATTTCCGGAACAGTGAGCGGCGCGATCATCGAAGGAGTCACCATCCAGTTGACCGGCGCGGCCACCGCATCAACCTCTACCGATGCGTCCGGCAATTACAGTTTTTCGGGAATCCACAATGGGAATTACACGATAACCCCCAGCAAGGACGGCTATACGTTCAATCCGGCGAGTACGGCCGTGACCGTAAACGGGGCCGATCGGACGGGGAATAACTTTGTGGCAACGAAAATTCCCGGGAAATACACAGTCTCCGGTACGGTCAGCGGAGATATTCTGGGAGGCGTGACGATTACGTTAAGCGGAGGCGCCTCCGGTTCCACGACCACCAACGCGTCCGGCAATTACAGTTTCTCCAATATCAGTGAAGGCAGCATCTGCACCGTAACGCCTTCCGCCCCCGGATATACATTCACACCGGCAAGCAGAGGTGTAACCGTCACCGGCGACATCACGGTCGGCGATTTTGCCGCCGCGGCCAAACCTTCGGTGACGTGGAAGGAATATGCGCTGGCGACGTCGGCAAGCGCAGCCAGTTGGCGCCGCCGCACGCTGAAGTTCGACGCGTCAACCGGCATACTGTTCACAGCGTCGTCGTGTCTGACCAGTTCGGGCAGCACCACCTGTCCTGC
>SBEK01000348.1 GCA_009668925.1 Deltaproteobacteria bacterium | reverse complement strand
TTTCTCGGGCCTGAATAATGGCCGCGCCGTGGTCTCCGACGGTTCCGCTGAGAATGATTACATCACCGGATTGGATGTTCTTAACGGACAGCGTTCCGGGATATTCCACGAGGCCGATGCCGGATGTATTGATAAAAATGCCGTCAGCCGCCCCGCGGGCAACGACTTTGGTGTCGCCGGTAACAATGGCGACGTTTGCCTCCGCCGCCGCCCGGGCCATGGTGTTGATGATCATCTTAAGCGATTCCAGCGGGAATCCCTCTTCCAGAATAAATCCGCAACTCATATAGAGCGGTTTGCCGCCGCAGACGGACAGATCGTTGACAGTGCCGTGGATGGCCAGTGAACCGATGTTGCCGCCGGGGAAGAAGACGGGGCTTACGACATAGGAATCGGTTGTAAAGCAGAATTTCCGATTTCCGGCAGTGAATACGGCGCTGTCTTCCAGCCGTTCGAGCCAGGGATTTTGAAAAGGAGGCAGGAAGTGATCGGCTATGAGTTCGCTCGACAAAAGACCGCCCGCGCCGTGCTCCAGAAGAATTTTGTCGTATTTCATATCAGCTTCCTTTCTTCATGATCGATCCGGCTATAACCGCCTGACCGAGCGAAATGCCGCCGTCATTGGCGGGAAAGCGCCGGTGGCAATAGACATCAAAGCCGGAGCGTTTTAGTTGGTTCATCGTACCTTCGAGCAAAATTTTATTCTGAAAGCAGCCGCCGGAGAGAACGACACGGGAGAGTCCGGTGGATTGACGCATTTGGCCGCTCATGCCGGCAAGGGCCTCGATCAGCGTCTGATGAAACGACGCGGCGATTTCTGCGCGGCTCTTGCCGGCTTGCAGATCGGAGACAATGGCCCGCAGGGCGGCGGACATATCCAGGATAGCGGGCTGGTCTTCTTCGTGCAGGAGGTCGAACGGGTAGGATGATCCCGATGCTCCCGCGGCCAGTGCTTCGAACTCCATGGCCGCCTGCCCCTCATAACTTACATATTTTCGGACACCGATCAGCGCCGCGACACCGTCGAAGAGCCGGCCCAGGCCCGAAGACAGGGGCGAATGAATTTTCCCCTCGATGATTTTATCGAAAACATCTCCCTGGGTCTCGTCGGTCATCAACTTCAGTTTCATCGCCATTTCTTTCCATGGCGGCCCGTAAGCTATTCTTAGCAGGCTGATCGCGATGCGCCACGGTTCACGGATGGCTTTTTCACCACCGGGCAGCACGAGGTACCGCAGATGGCCGAACCGCTGGAAGCCGGTTTCATCGGCCATCAGAAATTCTCCGCCCCAGGCATGGCCGTCCGGACCGTATCCCGTGCCGTCCATGGCCAGGCCGATCACGGCGCCGTCGATTTGATTATCGGCCATACAGCTCACAATATGCGCATGATGATGCTGGACGGGGATGACCCGCGAAGCGGCGAGTTCGTTGGCCGCCCTTGTGGAATAATAC
>SBEK01000161.1 GCA_009668925.1 Deltaproteobacteria bacterium | reverse complement strand
ATCTAATACTTCACTATATATGACCTCTATTTCTTTTATTATCTTTAAGAACAACTCTGGTTCATAAGAGCATTTAATATCTTTAGGGAAATAGCCTACAGACCAATTGCTTTTTAGTATTAAACTGTCTGCGAATGAAATAAAGGATATATTTTTATGTTTCTCTGAAAGAGAATCCAATCTGTTACGCACTAACAACAACTTTTGTTTAGTCAGACGGTTGTTACGTATCGCGTCTTTTACACCTATTGCATCAATCAACGCAAAAACAGAGTATTCCCGAGTATACAGATGTTCCAGCCATTCATCATAAACAAAAATATGTAGTCTAATGTCGTAACCTCGACAGCCAACACACACAATAAATTTGTCTTTTGGAAGACTAATTGATACTTCATGAAATCTTGTGTGAGTGTTTGGATACCAGGATAAATCAATTGAATTATCGTTTATCTGTCTTGTTGCCACGAAACCGGCACAGCCTACCTCATAAGGGTTGCAATCAGCTCCTTTAAACATTTTACCGAGTGCTTGATCATATTCCTTCATGTAGATTTCACTCATGAGTAAGCACTCTTCATTAATCGGTATCTCATCGAAATGATACTTAATAATGTTTTTATGATTGAACAAAATCGATACTCCAATTGTCTTGTTTAACAATTAATATACTGCGTTTGGTTTTTTTGGAGATGTGCGTCAATCTTACTCTTTTTGAGGCAGGATGCAAAGCGAAAAATCACTATAAAATCAGACTGCTTGAAAAAACCGCGTTTGGCTTTTCAGGATAATAAGGACCTAAAGCCAAACGCGGTTTTTTGTGGGAAATTTGTCCAATCAATAATTTTACCATTGCAGTTTCAGCGGGGTGTGACTGAGTGAATGATGCCTGAAATGTTGTGGCGCTTATCGAAGTTGAGCAAAAGACAGCCGAACTGTCTGAGCCAGAAGGGTGAGTTTTCGGCTAAAGCGCAGCAAGCCGTATTCCATTCCAGATCAGGATGATGCCGCGGCGGCAAGGAGGAGGCGCCGGAGGCGTATTGGCAATACGCTGAGGAAGCCGACAACGCAGACAACAAAGGCAGCGCCTGATATGGAATGGAATTATCGCCACAGTTGAGGGCATTGAACAAAGGCATGCCCCGCTGAAACTGCCACCTTTCAGATCTTGAAATAGAATTAGATTGCCACACCGTCTGAGAGACGGTTCGCAATGACAGAGCAAGAATAGAGATTGCCATGCGTACCGCGGGTCCGCTCAGAATGACGGCGGAAAAGATTGCCACCCCGGCCTTCGCCGGGGCAGGCTGTGCCCGAGGGTCCGCTCGCAATGACGAAAGGTCATGAAAGCGCCATCTTACGGCTGCGGAGGCGGCGACCCGGGCTGCTCTTCTTTGGGCAGGCCCTGAAACATGGTATTGCCCGTCGGCAAATCACCCGTGGGATTGGCAGCGGGTTTGTTTGCTTCATCCTTCTTTTCTTCGCCGGCACCATTTTGCTGGTCAATGACTTCGTTGTACTCTTCAATGACGATGCCGCGCCGGACCATGATCTGATAGATCCGTTCCGCACGGCTCGACGCATAGCGGGAATTCTTGTCCGGATTGAACCGCCGCGGATTGGGCAGGGCGGCCGCAAGCTCGGCGGCTTCCCGCGGACCGAGACTGCCGGCGGATTTGCCGTAATACCTCCGGGCGGCGGCTCCGACGCCGAACATGCCGTCTCCCCATTCGGCGACATTTAAATAGAGCTCCATGATTCTTCTCTTCGACAGCTGCCGCTCGATGCGCCAGGTCAGAATCGCTTCCTTGATTTTGCGAATCGGGTTCTTGGCCGGCGACAGGTACAGATTCTTAGCGAGCTGCTGCGAAATCGTACTGCCACCCGCCTTAAAGGTTTTTTTCTTGATGTCTTTTTCCAGGGCTTTCTGGATGGCCTCAAAATCAAAACCCTCATGCGACCAGAATTTGTCATCCTCGGCGATAATGACGGCTTTCACAACGTAGGGCGATATCTGGTTAAGCGGCACCCAGGACGTTGCAATCTTTTTCTTGATGCCCTTGGCCTGCCAGACGTCCTCTCGATATTCCATGAAAGCGGTTTTGCCGGGTCGATTTTTTTCGAGATCCGCAACGTCCGGATAAAAGAAGTAACGGCCGGTATCCAGAACCAGAAAAGCCATCAGGATCAAAAAAGTCCATGATATTATTTTTTTTATGCGCTTCATTACTATAGACAGTCCCTTTTTTTCGATTGCCGTTTCCTATCCCTCCTTGCAAAATAATGCAAAATAAATTTGACAGGCCTTTCTATTTTTAGTATGGGGTAGCCGTACGAAGTTGCGGAACGTTGCTTGAGTTAGACCTTCGTTTTCTGTGTGCAGTAATAACACCCATGATATCTTACAGTCGCAGCAATTGCGAATCTTCTGTGCACCGTTAACAAAATGGGACCCCCCGTCAAAGAGTAAGGAGGTACTTCATGATGAAACGGCGAATAGTATTATCAGGCTTGTCAGTTTTGCTTTTGCTGTTTTGCCTCACGATCAACGGTTATGCCGGATCATACAAGGTGAAAAAAGGCGACACCCTGTACACCATTTCCAAACAACTCGGCGTCAGCGTTGACGAAATCAAAAAATCAAATCATCTTGCAGGCAATAAATTAAAACCGGGACAGATCCTGTCCGTCAATCAAAAGGGATTGCCCGCTCCCGTCCGCGCAAAGTCAAAGACGCCGTCGGTCGATCGCTATACGGTTAAAAAGGGTGATACGCTGGCCAGGATTGCCAAAAAGACGGGGGTTCCCGCAAAGCAAATCGCCGCATTGAATAATGTGTCATCCAAAAACCTGCGCGCAGGCCGCACCCTCATCCTGTCTCTGCCGCCGAGCATCGTCCAGGCAGCAGCCGATGAAGAAGACTTGCTGGACGAAGAAGACGATGTCGCGTCGGCCGACACGGCGGGCGATATCGCCTGCGACGAAAAATCGACCGATGAACTTCTGGGCAAATGGGGCAGCGCGGACGAAAGAAAATTGTTTATTAAAGTCGCGACCGGTTTCCTGGGTGCGCCGTATCGCCTGGGCGGCGCCACCGTTAAAGGCATCGACTGTTCGGCCTTTGTCCGGAAAATGTACTCCTTCTTCGACATTGCTCTGCCGCGCACGGCCCGCGAACAATCCGCCGTCGGTGTCCGTATTGACCGCGGTCACCTGGAAGAAGGCGATCTCGTTTTTTTCCGGACGCGCAAGCCGATCGGCCACGTCGGCATTTACATCGGCAATAATGAATTCGTTCACGCCTCCTACCGGGGAAAATCCGTTCGGATCGACAACCTGGATCAACCTTATTTTCAGAAAAGATTTCAGCGCGCCGTTCGCGTGAAAGGCCTGGAAGAAAACAAAGACGGGACGTAGTTTTTTGGCCTCATCCTTTCGCAATTTTGTCTTCACCAAGGGGCTCCTGAGCCCCTTTTTTATGAATCCTTTTTGCCGTTGATTATCCGGTACGTTTATTATATAAAACAAATCCTGCCCGTCTGTTCGTTAACATGTAAAGACTAACGTGACGATTTGAATAAGGAGGAGCATATGAGAAGAACAGCATCTATTTTTTTCGGCATTTTACTTTTGGCTTTCTCAGCGAGCGGCTGCCTGGTCGCGGAAAGCAAATATATGAAAAAAGTCGATGAGGCCGATCAATTGAGCAAAGAGGCTGCCTCCCTGGATACTGAAAACAAGGAATTGCGGGACCGGGTGAAAGCGCTCACCGGACAAAGCGACGAGCTTACCAAGCAGGTGGCGACACTCTCGGAAGACAACGGCAAATTAAAAGAGGACCTGGCCCGCGTAAGCAAAAAGACGCAGGAGGTGGAAAAGGCCAGCAACACCTATCAGCAGCTTCTGAAAGAGATGAAAAGCGAAATCGCCGAGGGGCAAATTACCATCAAGGAGCTCAAGGGAAAATTGACCATGGATGTGGTCGATAAAATTCTCTTCGCCTCCGGTGAGGCCAAGGTCAAGAAAGAAGGCCTGGCGGTTCTGGACCGCGTGGTGGAAATTTTGAAAACGGTTAAAGATAAGAATATCCGCGTTGAAGGCCACACCGACAACGTCAAAATCACCAGCCGGCTGGCCAGAATCTATCCCACGAACTGGGAGCTTTCCGCGGCCCGAGCCATTAATGTTTCGAAGTACCTGCAGGAGCAGGGCATCAATCCGACGATTCTTTCGGCAACGGCTTTCGGAGAATACCAGCCGGTCGCGGACAACGACACCCCGGAGGGACGCGCCAAGAACCGCCGAATAGCGATTATCCTGCTGCCGAAGGATTAGCGGCAGACTCCAACAGGGTGTTGTAAACAGGAAAAGGATTTAATGGGAAAGAATATTGTTGAAAAGATTCTCGCCGCGCATCTGGTTTCAGGAGACCTCGTGCCGGGTGAGGAAATCGGCATCCGCATCGATCAAACGCTTACGCAGGATGCCACGGGCACCATGGCCTATCTCCAGTTCGAAGCCATGAATGTCCCGGAAGTGAAAACGGAGCTGTCCGTCAGTTATATCGACCATAATACGATTCAAATCGGTTTCGAAAATGCGGATGATCACCGCTATCTGCAGAGCGTCGCGCAGAAATTCGGCGTCGTGTTGTCCCGCGCGGGAAACGGCATCTGTCATCAGGTGCATCTGGAAAGGTTCGGCCAACCGGGCAAAACGCTGATCGGCTCGGACAGTCATACGCCGACCTGCGGCGCACTGGGCATGATGGCCGTCGGCGCAGGCGGCCTCGATGTCGCTTTGGCCATGGCGGGTCAACCGTTTTATCTCACCTGCCCGTCCGTTGTTAAGATCAATCTACACGGACGCCTGCAGCCCTGGGTTTCCGCCAAGGATGTCATCCTCAAGGTCCTGGAAATCTTCACCACGAAGGGCAACGTGGGAACCGTCTTCGAATACGGCGGCGAAGGAATTGCCTCCTTAAGCGTCCCGGAGCGGGCCACCATCACCAACATGGGAGCGGAATGCGGCGTGACCACCTCCATTTTTCCCAGCGATGAAATGACCGAGCAGTTTCTTCGGTCCGAGGAACGGGAAAAGGACTTTGTAAAACTAACGGCGGATGCGGATGCCGTTTATCAAAAAACGGTCGACATCGATTTGTCACAGCTTGCGCCGCTCACGGCCAAACCGCACAGCCCCGACAACATCGCGACGGTCCGCGAAGTTCGCGGCATCGCGGTGAACCAGGTCTGCCTGGGAAGCTGCACCAATTCCTCCTATAAAGATCTGGTAACCGTCGCCAAGATCCTCAAAGGACGCGTGGCCCATCCCGGCGTCA
Source organism: Deltaproteobacteria bacterium (assembly GCA_009668925.1). Next base: position 3,621 of record SBEK01000161.1, on the reverse strand, counting down.
GCTTCATTTTGGCGCCCGGCTCAAGGCAGGTCCTGGAGACGCTGGCCCGCGAAGGATATCTGGCCGATCTCCTCGCCGCCGGCGCAAGGCTCATGGAAAACGCCTGCGGTTTCTGCATCGGCAACAGTCAGAGCCCGCAGTCGCACGCGGTGTCTCTCCGGACATCCAACCGGAATTTCGTGGGACGGTCGGGAACACTGGACGCCGATGTCTATCTCGTCAGCCCCGAAACGGCCGCGGCGGCGGTCATCACCGGCCGGTTCACGGATCCGCGGGACCTCGGCCTGGACTATCCGCAGGTTCGGATGCCCGAGCATTTGAGCATTGATGACAGCATGATCCTCCGGCCCGGCAAAACCAAAACAGACGTTGAAATTTATCGCGGGCCGAATATCGGCGCACCGCCGGCCAACACGGCGCTGCCGGAAACGATTTCCGGTCCGGCTGCCATCAAAGTCGGCGATAAAATCACCACCGATCATATCATTCCGGCCGGGGCACGGATGAAGTACCGCTCGAACATTCCCAAATACTCGGAATTCGTTTTCGAAAATGTGGATCCGTCCTTTGCCCGGCGCGCCCTGGAGCTCAAGAACGCCGGGCGTCACAACATCATCATCGCGGGCCTGTCCTACGGTCAGGGATCATCGCGCGAACATGCCGCCATCTGCCCCATGTATCTGGGCGTGCGCGCCGTCATCGCCAAATCGCTCGAGAGAATTCACGCGGCCAATTTGATCAACTTCGGCATCCTGCCGCTGACGTTCATTAATGCCTCGGACTATGACGCCGTTGACCAGTGTGATGATCTGGAAATCGCCGGGGCCCGGGACGCCGTTGCGGAAGGAAAAGACCTGATCGTCATGAACAAGACCAAAGGCGCTTCCTTTGCCGTCCGCTCTTCGCTTTCCGGGAGACAAAAAGAAATCATTCTGGCCGGCGGGGCGTTGAACATCCTCGGCGAAAAATAATCTTTCATCCAAGAATATGGAGTATGAGGTGATATGACACAAAAAATCAAAGTGAAAACGACCGTCGTCGAAATGGACGGCGATGAAATGACCCGCGTCATGTGGCAGATGGTCAAGGACAAATTGCTCCTTCCTTATCTGGACATGGACATCGACTATTACGATCTGCACGTGAAGCATCGCGACGATACGGATGATCAGGTCACGGTTGACGCCGCCCGCGCGATCATGAAATACGGCGTCGGGATCAAGTGCGCCACGATCACGCCCAACGAAGACCGGGTCAAGGAATATCATTTAAAAAAGGCCTGGAAGAGCCCCAACGGGACCATCCGCGCCCTGCTGGACGGAACGGTTTTCCGCAAACCCATTCTGGTCGACAACATCAAGCCGGGTGTTACCGCCTGGAAGAAACCGATCACCATCGGACGCCACGCTTACGGCGATGTCTACGACAATTTCGAAATGAACATCCCCGGAGCCGGGAAACTGGAAGTCGTGTTTACGCCGGCCGGCGGCGGGATGCCGCAAACGGCGCTGGTTAAAGAATTCCCGTCGGCGGGCATCATCCAGATCAACCACAATCTGGAACAATCGATCCTGAGCTTCGCCCGGGCCTGCTTCACTTACGCGCTTGATGAAAAAATCGACCTCTGGTTTTCCACCAAAGACACGATTTCCAAAAAATACGACGCCGGATTCCGCGACATCTTCGAGCGCGAATTTGCCGCAAACTGGAAAGACAAATTTGCCGGGGCCGGAATCGAATATTTCTTCACGCTGATCGATGACGCCGTCGCGCGCATCATGAAGACGGAGGGCGGAATCCTGTGGGCGCTCAAGAACTACGACGGCGACGTCATGTCGGACATGATCGCGTCCGCCAGTGGATCGCTGGCCATGATGACGTCGGTGCTGGTGTCGCCGAACGGCTGGTTTGAATACGAAGCCGCGCACGGCACGGTCCAGAAGCATTATTACAAACATTTAAAAGGTGAGGAAACGTCCTCGAATTCGATGGCGCTGATCTTTGCCTGGACCGGGGGACTGGGCAAGCGCGGTGAACTTGACGCCACGCCCGAGGTCGTGGCCTTTGCCCACGCCGTCGAACGCGCGGCGCTCGAAACCGTTGAAGGCGGCGTCATGACCGGCGATCTGCTGGCGCTCGCCGAGAAACGGCCGTCCAACCGCAAGGTCAACACACAGGACTTTATCGACGCGATTGCCGCAACGTTGAAGAAGAATCTTGAAGGGACAAAATAACCTTTCCAATCGGCGCACCGCAAATGATTTCGCCGGAGCCTGCTTTGAGAATTCGCGTCGATTGCAGTTCCCCGAGCAGGATGAATGCGTTTTTCGCGCGGCGGCACAATGAATGATCAGCATGCTCAATAAGAAAAATAATCCATTACCCAATCTGCTCGATTTTACGCTCGAAGAAATGGCAGCCTTTATCGCGGCTTCCGGCAAGGAGGCTTACCGGGCGCGCCAGATCATGAAGTGGCTTCATCAATCCGGATGCACATCCTTCGAAGCCATGACAACGCTCGCGCGTGATTTCCGCGAGGCGCTTAAGAACTCGGCGCGCATCTACCGGCCGAAGATCGTCAAAATACAAGAATCTCAGGACGGTACGCAAAAGGCGCTCCTCGTGCTGGAAGACGGCCTTTTCATCGAAAGCGTGCTGATCCCGGGAAAAAGCCACTGGACCCTTTGCCTGTCCACGCAGGCCGGATGCGCGATGGGCTGCGAATTCTGTCTGACCGCGCGGCAGGGTTTCAAACGCAATTTAACGCCGGCGGAAATTGTCGGGCAGATGATCACCCTGAAACACGAGACGCCCCAGGGCGCCGCCGTCAACAATATCGTGATGATGGGCATGGGCGAACCGCTCGCCAACTATGCAAACACCGTAAAAGCAATCCGGATTCTCACCTGCGACTTCGGTCTGGGGATGTCCAATCGCCGGATCACCGTCTCCACCTGCGGGCTGGCGCCGCAAATCATGCAGTTGGGCAATGATGTGTGCATCAATCTGGCTGTGTCGTTAAACGCCCCCGACGACGAAACCCGCAATCGCCTCATGCCGATCAACAAAAAATACCCGCTCTCAACGCTGCTGGCCGCCTGCAAAAAATATCCGATGCCGGGGAGGCGGCTGCTAACGTTTGAGTACATCCTGATCGCCGGCGTGAACGCCTCCCGCGCGGACGCGGAAAAGCTGGCCCGGCTGCTGGCCGATCAGCGCTGCAAATTAAATCTCATTATCTTCAACGAATACCCGGGATCACCGTTTCAATCGCCATCCGCCCAGGAGGTGGATGCCTTTCAGCAAATTCTTCTGGACAGGCACTTCACCACGATGATCCGCAAAAGCAAAGGCCGTGATATTCTTGCCGCCTGCGGTCAGCTGAGCGCAACCCGGGAGCCGAACTGATTTCCCATGTGACCCTGCGCCGGAGTCTTTGCAAACCGCCTGCCTGTTTTATTGCGCATTGACGCGATCCGGTAAATCCCCTATAATCCATTGCAAAATAACCAAGGCTCGTCACAGGGCTTTTAAAAAAATGCGCTTCATGACAACATCCGACACGGATATCCATCGCCCCGCCAAATCACTGAGAACCGTCATCATCATTGCGTTTATCAC
>SBEK01000347.1 GCA_009668925.1 Deltaproteobacteria bacterium | reverse complement strand
ATGCTGCGATCACGTATAGCTTTAATATTATTAGCATAATAAGAAATAATTTTCTTAGAACTGTTGGTCAGAGAAAATAATGACTTTTCGTTTTAAGTATGCTAAGCAATAAAAAACTGCGAGAACCGGGCAAAGTATATAGCCGATATGCACGTCATCCGTCTATGGCCTTGCCTGAAAAAATACCTGAAATGAGGAGTAAGAATTATGGCATTAAATCCGTTACTTGATTCAAGAGACCTGAGGTTCGTTCTTTTTGAAGCCCTCGACGCCGACAAGTTCAACCAGTATGAAAAGTTTGCTGATTTTGATCGGGATACTTACGAGGCGACCCTCGAACTGGCCGAGCAGATTGCCGTTGAGCTCGTCTATCCGTCCAATGCCGAGGCCGACAAAACCGGCGCCAAGTATGATCCGGCAACCAAAACCGTGCAGGCTCCCCAGGGCTTCCATACCGCAATGAAGAGCTACCGGGAATCGGGCTTCTCCGGCCTCAGCAACGGCCCTGAATTCGGCGGCACGGGCATGCCCGAGACGATTTACCGCGCCGTCATGGAATATTTCTGCGCGGCCGGTGTCGCTTTCAGCTCCTACGATACACTGAAAGTCGGCGCCTGCAATCTGATCATCAATCACGGTTCTGATGAGCTCAAGAAAATTTACGTGGAAAAGATGGTCGCAGGCCTCTGGGGCGGCACGATGTGTCTGACCGAACCCTCCGCCGGCTCCGATGTCGGCGCGCTCAAAACCAAAGCCGTTAAACAGGCGGATGGCACATACAAAATCACCGGCCAGAAGATTTTCATCACCGCCGGCGACAACGATTTATATGAAAACATCATTCATCCTGTTTTGGCGCGCATTGAAGGCGATCCTCCCGGAACCCCCGGAATTTCCATATTCATCGTTCCCAAATTCCATGTCAATCCCGATGGAAGCGTCGGCAAGCGCAATGACGTCACCACCACCGGCATTGAGCATAAAATGGGCATCAAGGGATCCGCGACCTGTTCGCTGTCTTTCGGCGACAACGACCAGTGCATCGGCTGGCTTTTAGGGCAGGAACGCCAGGGAATGAAAATCATGTTTCAGATGATGAATGAAGCGCGCCTCGATGTCTCGCAGCAGGGGCTGGGAACGGCCAGTTCCGCCTACATGCATGCGGTCACCTACGCCAAAAATCGTCTCCAGGGCCAGGACCCCGCCAAAAAGGGTGATTTCACCTCGGTGCCGATCATCAAGCATCCCGATGTGAAAAGAATGCTGATCTGGATGAAATCGCAGGTCGAAGCCATGAGGATGCTGACGATTCTGGCGGCCTATTCCGCCGATATGGCGCATGTCAAGAAAGGCGAAGAAGCGAAGGAAGCCCAGGCGCTCCTGGATTTCCTGATTCCGCTTTGCAAAGCCGGCAACACCGATCTGGCGTGGCTGGTGACCTCCGAAGCCATGCAGGT
>SBEK01000346.1 GCA_009668925.1 Deltaproteobacteria bacterium | reverse complement strand
GCGTCACACTGTTGTACCCCAGGCCTTTCAAATCATTGTGCCAGAGGATTTGTCCGGAGCCCGCATCGAGGCCGAACAGATGCCCGCCGCAGCCGGCATAAACCCTGTTTTCATGTTCCAGGATGCAGACGTCTTCATGAGAGGTGGCGGAGAGGAGACCCGGTTTTAAACGGGTTCGCCATACCTCCGACCCGTCATTCGGATTAACGGCAGCCACATAACCATTGCAGCCGATGAAAAGATAGTTAACGGTCATCATTCCTCCTTGGGCGCAGGCGACGGAAAGCATGAACATCGCTTTCCGTCATGGCGCGACGTTTTTAGCGGTAACTTTGACAACCCTGGCGGCGCCCGGATCCCATTCCACCATCGTGCTGCCGACATCCCGGCCGTACGCGCCGGATTTGATCAGCGACCGGCCGTTTGCCTTTTCGACAAGAACTTTATGGGAGTGGCCCCCCACGATGATATGCGTCTTATCTCCGGGCAGTTTGGCCACACTGTCCGTATCGACATTGTCCCAATTGTGGCTGAGCAAAACGATGAAGTCCGCATTCGCTTCGAGCGTCTTGATGAGCGCCTTGATCGTGTTGTTGTAGACGGGATGAACGGTGAGATTTTTCTTATCCGCGTCGGTCGGATGATGATAATCAATCCAGTCCTGGTCGGAAAGCCCGATCACTCCGATCTTCACCGCAATGTTGCTTTTGTCGCTGAGCGTGATCGGCAGGGAAATAATTCTGGATGGAGGAACATTCAGATCCGGGTGCTGGAGATTGGCCGTGACGAAAGGGAGGCTGTATTTGTCCATCAGCAGCTGCGTCGTCCTGACCCCCGGCACAAAATCATGATTGCCGAAAACCATCGCATCGTACTTCATCTGCTTGGCCCAGCCAAACATCTTGTCGTGCTCGCCCTGCCAGTCGCTTTCCGGCGACACTCTTTTAAAATGGGTCAGCATGTCTCCCGCATCAAGAAGGACCACGCGGCCGGGATGCTGCATTCTCATCGTCTGGACGTACTGGGAAATGCCGGCGAGTCTTTTGGAGGATTCGTGAAGATCTCCCGTATTCAGGATAAAAATATTGACCGTTCCTTTGGCCAGAAGTTTATACCGCTGGATCGTGACCGTGCGCGCGCCCGTTTCGAATTCCAGCTCCATGCCGTAGTCGCTTTTATCTTTGAGCCGATCGGGCATAAACATGAGCGGATTGCCGTCGGCGGCCGGGGCGGTATTTACCGGGATGTTTTCCTGCTGATTCCGAGCGGCTCCTTCCTTCTGCATGACGACGGAGGCGCCGTATACCGTCCCCAGGAACATCAGGATTACAAGGGCGGCAAGGACACTGCGGTGCAGAATTGTTTTCATCTGTTTCATAGGAAATCCCCGGTTAGTTTACGTTGAGCGTCGTCAGCGTCAGGGACTCGATGGTGATCCCGTCGGCGCCGTCGTAGAT
>SBEK01000345.1 GCA_009668925.1 Deltaproteobacteria bacterium | reverse complement strand
GTTTCCTGCATAGAAATATCGGAGCATCCTTGTATGCAATTTACTTGTATGCAAGTATATTAGGCCGCGTCATCCTTGTCAAGTTCTTTTCAAGGGGCGGTCGGTCAAAGGTTTCCTGGATTCCGGATCACTAAAAAATACGCCAAACCCGGAATGACATCATTTGCCGTCCGGAGTTGCCGAATGAATCAATGATGATAAAGCGGGTGTGCGGCGTTGAGACATGCCCGAAAAGCATGTGAATTTTGCACTGAACCAATCCGACGATGAAATACGCATAATTCACCATCGGCTCCGCTTGAGATACGATAGAGAACCATCACTTTTAGTCTGAAGTGCGTTTTCTGGTCGGTTTAAAGATTCCTTCCCATCATACACTGCATCTGAAGAGGGCTGCGACAAGGGCTGTCAACAATGTTGCACATAAAATGATTCTGATCATAAATTTGCTCCTTGTTGATAGGTTTTGGTGGATTCCAATGTAGCAAAAGTCATAAGGCATGTCAAGGCACCTGGGGAAGCCGGCTGTGACCCTGCTGTAATCTAGCTTATTGGGAAGGAGGCTGCGCGCGATTTTGCTCAGCGTCTTATTAACCCGAAAATCGAGAAGCGCCGTTTGTTCATGGCCCAGGGCGAGCCCTATTTTTAGCCGATACGATCCGTTATCCTCGTCAACTTCTTTTCAAGGGGCAGCCGGACAAAGGTTTCCCGGATTCCGGATCACTAAAAGGTACGCCTCAAGTCCGCAATGACATTCTTTGCCGTATTGAATTGCCGACTGAATCAATGATTACAAAAGCGGGTGTGCGGCGTTGAGAGATGCCCGAAAAGCACGTGAGTTTTACGCTCTACGAATCCGACGATGAAATGCGCATAATTCAACATCAGCCCTGCGCAATATTCGAGGCAGCGCCGGTCACGTGTTGATGGGGTATTCGTTTACCGTGCCGTTGTCGTGATCGCGTGAGCGATTATCCGGGGACGCATCTGAAAACTGCGATTGCCAGGGCCGTCATCATCGTCGCGTACAAAATGATTTTAATCATAAATCCACTCCTTTGTTTATTTTGGGGAAGGATATTTGTTCGTGTTCGTGAAGCGCAGCGTAACAAAAACCGGTTGAACCTGTCAAGATGAAACGCCGGCGGATCGGCGATTATCAGGGGGTATGTCGAAAAACGCGCAATACGGGGCAGGGATTTCTGAACCGGAAAGAACAGGAAAAGGCGGCGTCCGAGAAAGGCAGCTTAAAGAGGGACAGGACCTGTCCATCCTGTCCCGTTTGGGCGGGTTATCCGATCGGCGCAGCGGGCAGCGCTCTTCCAGCATTGGCTCCCGGCTGCATGCGCACATCCGGGCCTCCGGACTCCGTCTTCAGGATGCGCAGAAGGGGTCTAATGCGCGGGCCTTCATTCATGGTTTCATTTTCCTCATCATGTTGGCCACGGTCAGCTCCAG
>SBEK01000009.1 GCA_009668925.1 Deltaproteobacteria bacterium | reverse complement strand
ATCCAACAGAATTGATTTATGTTAATTTAAACACCTGTAATCGTTCTATAAAATAAAAATCATTTTTTGGCACATTTATTGATTATGAATCTTCATCATTTTAAAGATAGATGCCATGATCAGCATTTTAACGAGCTTTCACAGACACATGGGGTCGTTTTCTCTGTCATTGAGGAAAGAAACGGTGAATAATCATCAACTTTTTTATTTAATGAATCGCTTTCAAGGAGAAAAATTATGAAAAGATTTATTGTACTGATGATGGTTGCTGCGATTACGGTATGTTCTTTCGGCTTTGCCGCTGCGGGATCGAGTAGTGAGGAGGCCAGGGCGATGGTGGATAAGGCGGCGGCCTATGTCCAGGCCGACGGCAAGGACAAGGCGCTGAAGGAATTCAACAATCCGAACGGCAAATTCGTCAAGGGAGATCTTTATATCTTTGCTTACGACATGAATGGGACCTTGATCGCCCACCCCATCAACGCGAAACTCGTGGGGATGAACCTCCTCAACGCCCCTGATATCGACGGCAAGTTCTATCGGAGAGAGATTATCGAGCTGGCAAAAAAGAGCGGTAGCGGCACGGTCGACTATAAATACAAAAACCCTGCCAACGGCAAGATAGAGCATAAGACCACCCACCTGAAAAGGGCGGGAGACATGGTCATCTGCTGCGGCGCCTACAAGTAATAAGGGGGCAGCGGCCGGCCTCCTGCAAACTGCATGGACCGGCCGTATCATTGGAAGTGTCCGGCTTAAAGAAAAGGAGGCCCCATGCAATCCCTGCTGAAAAACCTCAAAATGAACCTTAAGATCATGATCTCACCCGTTATTGTGATGATTTTCATGGTTATAATCGCAGGCATGTCCTATTGGGGCATGTCCAATCAGAAAAGCGCCTTAGATGATATTGTCAACACCCGTTTTCAGACATCTCTGGAGGCCTCTCAGCTGATCACCCAGATTACATCGGCGAACAAGGATATTTACCGCTTATTGGGTCTGGCCAATATGGGTGCGGATGCAAACAAGATCGAGGCCCTTGGCAAAGAGATTTTCAAAGCAATGGGCGACACGAAAACGTTGGTCAGGAACACCATCGCCAAACCCCTTGACGAAAAGGAGAAGAGCCTCTTCGAAGGCGTCCTGAAAGAGCTTGACGCCTATGAGGCGATGCTCCTCCAGGTGACCCGGATGTCCACGGCCGATGCCGCCGTGGCGCTCACCATGATGACCCCCATCGAGACGGCTTTCCAGGCGCTCTACGGCAAACTCAGAGAACTGCTGGCCTATGAACAGGAACTGAGCCGGCAGCAATACGGATCCGCCGATACCACCTTCAAATTTGTGACGACAGCCTTTCTGGTCGCCCTGGCTGTGGCCATCACACTTTCGATCCTGGTGAGCCTTTTCATGGGCAGGTTGATTACCCGTCCCCTCCGGCAGACGGTGGGCGTCATTCGGGAGATTGCCGAAGGAGACCTGACCCGGGAGATCCGCCTGGAAACCAGGGATGAAATTGGGGAACTCGCCCAGGCTGTGGAGACGATGCGGCTGAAGATGGGCGAAGCCGTCGGGCAATCCGCCGCCACAGCCCGGAACCTCTCCGACGCCGCCTCTAAGCAGGCGTCCGCGCTCGAAGAAACATCCTCTTCGCTTGAAGAGATGGCCGCCATGATCAAACAAAGCGCCGGCAATGCCGCCCAGACCAACAAGCTCATGTCTACCTCCCAGGATGTTATCCGGAAGGCCGATTCCTCGGTCACCGAACTGAACGGCTCCATGAAGGAGATCACCGCCGCCAGCGAACAGACCCAGAAGATCGTCAAGACCATCGACGAAATCTCCTTCCAGACGAATCTCCTGGCGCTCAACGCCGCCGTCGAGGCCGCCCGGGCCGGGGAAGCCGGCGCCGGTTTCGCCGTCGTCGCCGACGAGGTTCGCAACCTCGCCCTGCGCGCCGCCGAGGCCGCCAGAAACTCAGCCGCCATGATGGAGGACATCGTCGCCAAGGTCAAGAACGGCGAGAAACTTGTGACGGTTACCTACAATGCTTTCCGTCAGGTGACCGAGAGCTCCGAGAAGGTCGTCGGCTTGATGGGTGAGATCGCCAAAGCCACAGAGGAACAATCCCAGGGCATTGGCCAAGTGAACCGTGCGGTCCTGGAGATGAATCAGGTCACGCAGGAGAATGCTGCCGGCGCCGAGGAACTCGCCGGCGTTATGTCCATGTTCAGGACCGAAGCGGTCGGGTAAGAAAAGAATAAACCGGAAATCGCAAGGGAAACGCCCTTTGCCGGCGGTGTCGTGCATTTTTGTCACGCTTAAGGCCCTCGCCGCGGGTGCGCAACGGAGCCGCGGCGTCCGGCGAAAATTAAGCAAAAGAAATGATTTAAAAATAACCCTTGACTATTATGCACAATTACTTTAGGGTGCCGGCAACTTCGCGGGTCATAATTAAAAAAGCGAAGGAATAAGTTGAATGGTGTCATGATCAAGCGCAAGGTTGGCCGCCCTGGTACTTTGAATTTGGCGGCCTTTTTATTTCTGCCACAGTGATAATTCGACTTAGGAAATTTTGAGAAAGGAGGATTAGTACTATGTCAGAAGGTAAAGTAAAGTGGTTCAACGAACGCAAGGGCTTCGGCTTCATCGAGCAAGAGGGCGGCAGCGACATCTTCGTGCACTTCAGCGCCATTCAGTCCAGCGGCTTCAAGACGCTCGCCGAGGGCCAGCAGGTCAGTTTTGACGTCGTTCAGGGCAAAAAAGGCCTGGAAGCGGAAAACGTCAGAGCGATCTAATCGTTCGCTTACAAAGCAAAAAACCGGCGCTCCGGACCTTCACGTCCGGGGCGTTTTTTATTTATGGCACTTTCGCTTCGTGCGCACTGGGACGAAGCCGGAATCAACCCATCCGATCGGCCCGTTTTCCTAAAAAGCCGGTCTTACCGCGGCGGGATGGAGCGTTTCGCAAGCCCGGCGAAGTCTTAATACCTCTTGACAAAAACAGAACATTTGAGTTAGTCCGTGGCTAATTTTTTGACAGGCAGTCCTCTTGAGGTTTTCCCACGTGCGGCCCCTAAATCATAAGCAAGGAGTGGTCGTGAATGCTTCTTATTGCCGACCCTTCAGGACCGCTGTCTGTCGACGACTCGAATCAACAGGGGGTATAATTGTATTTTTCGGACGAAACACACAAGACATCTCGAAAGCTGACTGAAACATGGGAAAACCATGTTCACGATGCAGTGCAAAACAATCCCGACCAGAAAGACCGGTTTTCCACCGTTTCCGGTCTGGATATCAAAAGACTCTACACACCGGAAGATTTAAAGGACATGAATTTTGCCCGGGACATCGGCGTGCCGGGTGAATATCCCTATCTGCGCGGCAACCAGGTCACCGGGTACCGAGGACGTTTCTGGACATTTCGCATGTTCTCCGGCATGGGCAGCGCCGAGGACACCAACGCCCGCTGGCAGATGCTATTGCGCGAAGGACAGACCGGCCTTTCCACCGCCTTCGATTTTCCAACGTTGATGGGTTACGACAGCGACTCGCCCAGATCTCTGGGGGAAGTGGGCAAATGCGGCGTAGCCATTGACACACTGGAAGATTTTCTGGCTCTGATCTGCGGCATCCCGCTCGATCAGGTCACCACATCCATGACCATCAACCCGCCGGCCACCGTTCTGTGGGCCATGTACTGCGCGGCGGCCGAGATCAAGGGGGTACCGCTCGCCAAAATCGGCGGCACGATTCAAAACGATATGCTCAAGGAATTTATTGCGCAGAAAACATTCATGTGCCCGCCCGAACCTTCCATTAAACTGATCAGCGACACGGTGGAATTCGGCGCGAAGTACGTTCCCCGCTGGAATACGATCAGCATCAGCGGCTATCACATCCGGGAAGCCGGCGCCACCGCCGTTCAGGAACTGGCCTTCACGCTCCGGGACGGCATTGAATACGTTGAAGACGTCATCCGCCGCAAGCAAATGAATGTGGATGACTTCGCGCCGCGCCTCTCGTTCTTCTTTAATTCGCATATCGATTTCTTTGAGGAAGTCTGCAAACTGCGCGCCGCGCGCCGCATCTGGGCCAAAATCATGCGCGACCGCTTCGGCGCGAAGAATCCCCGTTCGCTGTGGATGCGCTTCCATACGCAAACCGCCGGCTGTTCGCTCACGGCTCAGCAGCCTTACAACAACATTATCCGGACCACGGTGGAAGCGCTGGCCGCCGTTATGGGCGGAACGCAATCGCTGCATACCAATTCGCTCGATGAAGTGTTCTGTCTGCCGTCCGAGCACGCCGTGGAAGTGGCGCTGCGCACCCAGCAGATTCTGGCTGAAGAAACAGGCGTCACAAGCACCATCGATCCTCTGGCCGGTTCCTACTTTGTTGAATCCCTCACCAATGAAATTGAGGAAAAAACCTGGGAATATATTGAAAAGATCGACGCCATGGGCGGCATGATCGCGGCGATTGAAAAAGGTTTTCCGCAGATGGAAATCGCCGATGCGGCCTACAAATTCCAGCAGCAGATCGAAGCCAAGGAAAAAATCATGGTCGGCGTCAACAAGTATGTCACCGAAGTTCAGCATGCCGTGCCGCTGGTGGAAATTGATGAAAAGATCGGTGAGGAGCAAATCAAAAGGGTTCGGGACGTCCGCCGCAAGCGCGACAACCGTGCAGTGAAACAGTCGCTTGACGACATTCGCGCGGCCTGCAAAACCGGTGCAAATGTGATGCCCTGCTGCATCGCAGCGGTCAAGAATCTGGCAACCCTGCAGGAAATCTGCGACGTTTACCGCGATGTTTACGGGGAGTACAGGGACCCCGGTTTGTATTAAGGAGAGATTATGTCAGAAAGAAAAATTCGCGTCATGGTGGCCAAACCCGGCCTGGACGGCCACGACCGGGGCGCGCGCATTCTGGCCCGCTGCTTTCGCGACGCAGGGTTTGAAGTGATTTACACCGGCTGTCATCAAACGCCGGAGCAGGTCGCCTCCGCAGCCATCCAGGAAGACGTCGATCTTGTGGGACTGAGCTGCCTGTCGGGAGCGCATCGTATTTTGTTCCCGCGCGTGGTCGAATTGCTGAAAGAAAAGAACGCTCAGGATATTACCGTGATCGGGGGCGGCATTATCCCCGAGCAGGATTTTTCCATGCTGTATGACGCGGGCATCAAAGCCATCTTTACGCCCGGTGCATCGCTCGATTCGATCGTGGACTGGATTCGCGCCAACATTCGTCACAGAGACTGATTGCCGTCATGGATATTACCGAAAAAATATGCGCGGGCGATGTCCGCAGCGCCTCGCGTCTGATCCGTGATCTGGAAGACAAAATACCCGAGGCGCGACCCCGGCTCCAACAGCTGTTCCGGCACACGGGCAAATCGTTTATCATCGGCATTACCGGAGCCCCCGGCGCGGGGAAGAGCACGCTCACGGACGCGCTGATCGGCGAATTCCGCAAACATCAAAAAACCGTGGGCGTTCTGGCCGTCGATCCGACAAGCCCTTTCACGGGCGGGGCCATCCTGGGCGACCGCGTCCGCATGCTTCGCCATGCGGAAGATGACGGAGTGTTCATCCGGTCGCTGGCCACGCGGGGCGCGCTGGGCGGGCTTTCGCAAGCCGCGGGCGACGCCATCCACGTCATGGAAGCCATGGGCAAGGATGTCGTCCTTGTGGAAACGGTCGGCATCGGTCAGCAGGAGCTCGACATCATCAACCACGCGCACAGTGTCATCGTCGTTCTGGTGCCCGGAATGGGCGATGAAATTCAAACCATGAAAGCCGGCATCATGGAAATTGCGGATGTATTCGCCGTCAACAAGGCCGACCGCCCCGGCGCGAAGCAACTCCAGACTGAGCTTGCCGCTCTCTTGGCCGCCTCGCCAAAGTCAAAAGCATCGTGGCAGCCGCCGGTCGTGAGCATCGGCAACCTGTATGAACCCGCCGGGTTTGCCGAAAAGACGGCCCAACTGGCCCAGAAGATTTCCGAGCACTACGCGCATCTCGTGATCAGCGGACAGCTCTCCGAACGCATGGAACGAAAAGCCCTGATGGAAATATCCGACGCGCTGCGTTCCTGCATCCTCGAGCCCATCCTGGAGAGCCTGATCGCGAGCGGGGAATTGAAGAGTCTGGCGCAAAAGGTAAAGAATCGGGATGTGGATCCTTATTCGGAGGCGCAAGCCATTGCGCATCGTTTTTTGAAACCCGGAGAGATACGATGAAGAAGGCCATTCGTTCAAAAACGGGAAAGAAGCCGGCCGGTGCCGGGAAACCATCCGCCGTTCCACAACCGCCTCGCCGCGGGCTCGTCATCGTGATCACCGGAAACGGCAAAGGCAAGACGACCTCTGCTTTCGGTCAGGCCCTGCGCGCCGTCGGTCAGGGCCTTAAAGTCTTTATCGTCCAGTTTATGAAGGGCCGCGATTACGGTGAATTCATTGCCGCGGACAAGTACCTGCCGCGGCTGACGATTATCCGGACCGGCCTGGACAGCTTTGTCATGCGGGATCGTCCCGCTCCGATCGATGTCGAACTTGCCCGGCAGGGGTTTGAATCGGCCCAAAAAGCCGTCGGCTCGGGAAAGTATGATATGGTGATCCTCGATGAAATCAACGTCGCCGTGGATTTCAAATTGATCCCGCTTGCTGATCTGATTACGCTGATCAAGGACAAACCGCCCGCATTGGACCTGATACTGACCGGCCGCTATGCACCGAAGGCCGTCATCAAACTTGCCGACACCGTAAGCGAAGTCAAAGAGATCAAGCACCACTATGCCGCCGGCATCAAAGACCGCGCCGGCATCGAATATTAGTCTTTGGGAGAAAATGTATGTTAGCCTGGCTGACCAGCCCTGAAGCCTGGATTGCCCTGGGAACCCTGACCGCCCTGGAAATTGTCCTGGGCATCGACAATATCATCTTCATTTCCATTCTGGTCGGACGGCTGCCCTCCCGCAAAAGAAATCTGGCCCGTAATCTGGGATTGATGCTGGCGATGCTGACCCGCCTCGCCCTGCTCTTCTCCATTGTCTGGATAGCCAACTTGACTGAGCCCTGGTTCTCCATCTTCGGACAGGATATTTCCGGACGCGACATCATCCTCATCGGCGGAGGGTTGTTCCTGCTCGCCAAAGCAACCCATGAAATTCACGCGAGCCTGGAGGGCGTGGAAGAGGAAAAACCAAGACCCAAAACGGTGCAAATGGCGCCGGTGCTGGTTCAGATTGCTATTCTCGATATCGTTTTTTCACTGGACTCCGTCATCACCGCCGTCGGACTGGCCCAGCACATCTCGATCATGGCGATAGCGATTGTCGTTGCCGTCGGCGTCATGCTGTTTGCCGCGAAACCGATCGCCAATTTCGTGGACGCCCATCCGACCATCAAAATCCTGGCCTTGTCCTTTCTCATTCTGGTGGGTGTCACGCTGATCGTGGAGGGTTTTGATATCCACGTGCCGAAAGGCTATATCTATTTCGCGATGGCTTTTTCCGTGGCCGTTGAGATGCTCAATCTGCGCCTGCGTAAAAAGAAGATCAAACCGGTCAGGCTGAGAAAAGAAATCAGTGAATAGACAAGACGCCGGAGGTCGGCATCAGAACCGGCTTGCAGTGAACGAAAGGAGAATCAGCCTTCGTAATGTTTCAGAAAATCAGGCACCGCCGTCTTGAGCCAGGCGAAAGATTCCTCTTCGTCAATGCCCGGATCATCTTCCGCGAACCTTGAGGCCCGTCCAGAGCCTTTCGTCATTTGGGCGGCATTCTGAGAGCCCCGTCCAAACGGATACAGCAGCCGTTAAGCATCGGATTTTCGATAACGTGCAGCACCAGCCGGGCATATTCCACGGGTTTTCCCAACCGCTTCGGGAAGGGGACACCCTGCGCCATGCTTTCTTTGACCGCTGGCGGCATACCGGCCATGAGCGGAGTTTCAAACAATCCCGGAGCAATCGTCGCGACCCGAATACCGTAATCGGCGCATTCCCGCGCAATCGGCAGCGTCATCCCCACGATTCCCCCCTTGGAAGCCGCATACGCCGCCTGACCGATCTGACCGTCGCAAGCGGCAATGGATGCGGTATTGACGATGACCCCTTTTTCGCCTTCCGCGTTGGGAACATTATTCACCATCTGTTCCACAGCCAGACGAATCACATTCAGGGTTCCGACCAGATTGATCTGAATAACTTTGTTGAACGAAGCGAGCGGCAGAGGCCCTTTTTTGCCCAGAATTTTCCCCGCATCCGGAATGCCGGCGCAATTTACCGCGACACTGATCCGGCCAAACCGGTGAACCGCCTCTTTGATCGCCCGGCGGACATCGTCCTCACTGGTTACATCCGTCGGAACAAATCCGATGAGCTCCGGAGTTTCGGCGGCCAGAGATTCACCCTTTGCCGCATCCAGATCTGCGATAATGACTTTCGCTCCCCGCGCGGCCAATTCGCGCACCGTTGCGGCTCCCAACCCCGATGCCCCGCCGGTCACCAGGGCAACGACTTCCCCGTTATTCATGTCTCCTCCTCATTTCAGATCAATCAACAATCGCTCGCAGTGAGATTTTGCTTAACACAAGAAAAATGACCTTACAACACAATATCAGCTATTTCCGCAAAAAACCGCCGGCCGGGATTACATCAGAAAAGCGTAGGCGGCAAATCGTCCGTCATGGCTCAGGCTGATCTCTATTGGCGTTTGGACGCCGTCTAAATAAACCGCCGGGGGGTCAAGCTCTCCGCGTCCGCACGGAGCCCGGCATATGTGGATTCGCGTCCGTTCAGCCCGAAGAAACCCGGATAGGTCATCCTTCAGGCAGGCGCGAACATATGCGGACGGATCTGCGCCTTCCTCCCCGCCGTCGGGTAAAACGGCGACGCGCCAGAGGATCTTATCGAGCAAATCGATCCGATCGGCGGCCAGGCTATGAACGTAGGAGGGGAAAGAATGGAGCAAAAAAGGAATGTCGTCTCTCTCCGCCGAAGCGACATAACCGGCGGTGACGGCCGCCGGACTTTGGTTCTGCACCTCGACCGGACGGAGGCTGCTTCGCAGGTCGGCCGCCTGCGGGCGCCGGAAACAAACAGACCAGCGCCGCGGCAGAAAAGCCGCATCGCCGGTCTGTTTCTTCATCACTTTATAAGCCGCTTCTTTGCAGGCCCAAAAAGACCAGAGCAACGCTGCGGGCTCACGGGCAGAGCGGACCTGGTCAATTTCAGTATCGGTGAGGATTTTCTTCAGTAAGCGTAAATCCGTGCTTCTTTGCACATTCGCCGGATTCGTCAAATCCACGACGTCGTTCCCGATATGTGGCAAAATACGTCTCCTCCATCCTGACCAGCCGATCGATAATCTGCGCCGCATACAACCGCTGCGCGCGCAGCCCTTCCTGAGCCACCGGCGCCGGTTTAAATACTTCCATCTTCGCGTAAAACGTATCTCCCCAGGCGGGAATCAGGCTGTACTTGTGCTGCTTATCGCCGCGCAGGTAGATGCACATGACCCTGCAATCTTCCACATCCTGAACAAACCGGCCGACCCCGTAGGAAAAATTCTCTTTATCCACACGGCCGGTGCGCGAGCGGCCGCCTTCCGGGAAAATCATGATGGAGTGCCCGTGACGAAGAAGATAGATGCAGGTTTCGAGGACCTGCTTCATCTTCTCGCGGGAGCCGCCCCGATCAACGGGAATGCACTTGGACAGATAGCATAACACCGCCAGAAAAATGTTGCTTTGGAAATTTCTTCTTTCCGGCAGATTCCATGGCAGCTTTTTATACTGCGTAAAGTGCCTGCTGAAACTGAAGGCCGCGTAGCTCAGCAGAAAGGAATCGATCATGGTTAAATGATTGGCACAGACAAGCCAGGGCCCCTTGTGTCTGGCGAATTCCGCCGCGCACTGACGGCGGAGCAGCTTAAGGTTCCTGATGCGGTAGTGAAGCGCGCGCGCAACGATAAAGTAAAACGGTGCGACAAACGTAATGGCCAGGCGCCCTAAAAAGTTCTGCACATGCAGCCAAAATCTGGAACGTGCATCCATTGCTTTTACCCGAGTTTTGATTTGATGATTTTCACGGCATCGCCGATGGTGCGAATCTTGTCCGCCTCATCGTCGTCAACGCTGATGCCGAAGACGTCTTCACACTTGATGATCACATCCACCAGGCGCGCCGAGTTGACTTTTAAATCATTCAGAATATGCGTCTCGGGGGTGGCTTTTTCCAGCAGGGTCACGTCCTTGGTATACACCTTGAGAATGTTCACCATTTCGTCAAAAATTTTCTTTTCATCCATCTTTCCTGAACTCCTTTAATATTATTATTTTTCTTCCCATTTCTTAAATATGATACAACTGTTGACGTCCCCGAAGCCGAACCCGGCTTTGGCCAGATATTTTAACTCGGGAAATTCCATACATTTTTGCGGAATCTTCGCAGCATAGGGAGCGACATCCGGATGCACGTCCTCACAGTTGAGTGAGGGATGCAGAAATCCCCGGTAGACCTGCAACACGGCCGCCACGCTTTCAATGGCGCCGGCGGCGCCCAGACAATGGCCGATCAGCGATTTTGTCGCGTTGATGTAGGGAAAATTATCCGGCGTTCTTTCGAGAGCCGCCGCCCAGTTCTGGACTTCAATGGGATCGGCATAGGTTGCCGTTAAATGCCCGTTTACGGCATCCACCTCCTGCGGACCAATCCCTGCGTCGGCCACGGCGGCGCGGATGCAGCGTCTCACCCCCTCGGGATTGGGAGCCGTCATGGACCCGCCCATTCTCTGTCCTCCGCTGTTCACCGCTCCGCCCACGACCTCGGCATAAATTCTCGCCCCGCGGCTAAGCGCGGTTTCCAGGTCTTCCAGAAGCAGCATGGCGCCGCCGGAGCCGGGCACGAATCCACAGGCGGAAGCGGACAGCGGCCGGGATCCTGCGGCCGGATTATCGTTGAACTTGCGGCAGATGACGCGCATGGCATCAAAGCCGCCCCAGATATAGGGCGTTGCACCCTCCGATCCACCCGCGATCATCCGCTTGGCCAGACCGTCTCTTATTCTCCAGAGGGCGTCAATGATCGCCTCGTTCCCTGTGCTGCAGGCCGATGAATTCGACGTCACTTTATTTCCCGCGCCGATCAATCCGCCGATGCGGGCGCTCGTGCCGCTGTTCATCACCTGCTCTACAATGCGGCTGCCCAGACGCCGGACGCGGCCCTCGTTAATCATGGGCACGACACTCTGGGCGATGGTATCCATGCCGCCGATGCCGGAACCGGCAATCACTCCCGTATCCCAGTCCACTGTTTCATCATCGCTGTCGGGAATCTTAAACCCCCCGTCCGTCCACGCGTCCACCGCCGATACCGATGCATACCCGATGTTGTCGTTGATCGACATCAGCTTCTCGTGGTCAAAGTAGCTCTTGCGGATCGCATCAAAATTCTCCGGAATTCCCGCGATCTGGCACCCGAACTTCAGATCCGCCAATAATTGCTGAAAACGTATCCCGGAACGGCCTTCACGCAGCGCCTGTTCAAAATCCTTCAGGCCATGAGCGTTCGGGGCAGCAACGCCCATCCCTGTAATAACCACTCTTCTCATCGTTCCACTCCCATTCCGGCCAGTTTTCCCGCGCAGACCACTTCGCCGTTTTCTCTTTCCATACTGACGTCCACTTTCAATGCCCCTTTTCGCATATATATTTTTTTCCCTCTCACAATCACTCTTTCTCCGGGCCTCACAATGCCCTTAAATTCTATATCTTCGGCCAGTGAAAAAAGACTGAGCGGTCCGTTCATTTCGCTGGGCCGAACATTTCGCTGACAAGCCAGCAAATACATGCCGTAGGCCACGACGCCGATCTGCGCCATCGATTCCACCAGGATCACCCCCGGTGTTATCGGCCGTCCGGGGAAATGCCCCGGATAAAAAAATTCGTCTTCCCGAAAACGGTAGGCCCCGACGATTTCGTCTTCATCGAGGCGAATAATCTCGTCAATGAAACGGAACGGCTTTTGCTGCGGCACCAGCGCCAGGACTTCGCGGATGATGCTTTCATCAGCCCCCATAAAGGCCTCCGTTGACATGAATCACCGACCCGTTAATGTAGCTTCCTCTCCGGGCCAGAAAAGCGACCACGTCCGCGATTTCTTCCGGTCGGCCGATGCGCCCCAGGGTGATGCCGGCCATGATTTTTTCTTTCACTTCCGGAGGCAATTCTTGGGTCATGTCCGTTTCAATAAAACCGGGAGCGACGGAATTGACGAGAATGTTGCGTCCGGCCATTTCCTGCGCCAGCGATTTCGTGAAGGCGTCGAGCGCCGCCTTTTCCATGGTGTAGGCGATCTGTCCGGGATTGCCGGTGTGGCCGACAACGCTGGAGATGTTGATGATCCGGCCGGATGAGCTCCGCATCATAAACTGCCGCAAGATCCTCTTCGTCAGATACCAGACGCCCCGCGTCAGGGCCCGCTGCGCATCGAATTGCTCAACTTTCATCGAGATAATGTCGGCATTGATCGAAAGACCGGCATTATTCACCAGCACATCGATCCGACCGGCTGAATCCTTCAGTTTCGCGACCATCGCATCAATGTGTTCGATGCTGGCGAGATCCGCCTGAATCAAAAAACCGTCTTTAATTTCGGCCAGCAGCGCCTGGGCCCGGTCCGCGCTTTTCCGGTAATGAATACCGACGCAAAACCCTTCCGCCGCCAATGCCCGCACGCAGGCGGCGCCGATTCCGGTGGCGCCCCCCGTTACCAATGCAACCGGGTTATTCATCAAGGTTTATCCTCTACTTTCAACATCAGATGCGCCCAGGACAGCCCCGCCCCGACAATCGACATGGCGACACGGTCGCCCGGGCGCAAATCGTCCCAGTGCGCGGAAAGCACCGATGGCGCGCCGCAGCAGCCGATATTGCCGAACTGATCGACGCCGTACCAGTGATTTCCGGGGGCGATGCCCGTGCGTTCACAAACGGTCTTGAGCATGCTCAAATTGGCCTGATGGCCGATGAAAATAAATCGTTTCGCCTCCGCGGCATAGATATCCTTCAAATCCCGTATGCCTTCCGTGGTTTTGCGGATGGCAAATCCCTGGACCGCGTTGCCGTCCTGATAGAAGCGCCATTTCCAGTCAATGCCGACCTTCTCCCAGGCCGAGGGGCGCGACCCGTAGCTGCATTCGCCGAAAACGGCCCGGGACGGGATTTTTGTCGATACAACCGCGGCGGTACTTCCATCGCCGAAAAGAACAGCCATGGACCGATCCGCATAATTGACCGACTTGGTCAGCGTTTCCGAATCAACGACCAGCACATAAGGCGGAAGCGTCTCCGGGTCCATCTTCGACAGAAAATTGATTTGCATCCCGAAGGAACTGCAAGCCGAGTTCATGTCGAGGCAGGGCACTTCAATCCCCAACTCCGCGGCGACGGCAGAGGACTCCGCCGGCGCGATGTTGTCGGGCGAAGAACTCCCCGCGATCACCATGCCGATATCTCCGGGTTGCAGGGATGCTCTCTTCAGCGCCTGCCGGGCGGCCTTTGCCGCCATTTGCGCATTGGTATAAAGCCGCGCTTCAAAGGCGGCCCGGAAATCTTGGTTTTTGGTCCGTTTAATATATTCCAGGGGCAAAACGGTCCGGCGGTTGGCGATGCCCACACGTTCGAGAATCCACTCGTTCGACGTCCCGATATCCAGATCTTCCAGAAACCGGTTGGAAATCACAATTTCCGGATTGAAATGCCCCATGCCGTGCAGATACAACATTGTTAAACAATCTCCCGTCCGATAATCATGTTCTGAACTTCGCGGACGCCCTCATAAATGTCGATAATATGCGCATCGCGCGCCAGTTTGGATATTTCATACTCTGTCGTAAACCCATACCCGCCATGCAGGTGCAACCCTTCAGTCGAACAAAAGACGGCGGCTTCGGCGCAGCTGTTTTTCGCCAGCGACGCGTAGATGCCGGCATCCTTGGCTTGCTCCTGAATTTTACAGGTGGCCTTAATGAGCGACAACTCGGCCAATTCGACTTTCTTCCACATGGTCGTGATCATGTCTCTGGCCACCGGCAGATCACAGATGCGCTGACCAAACTGCTTGCGCTCCCGGGTGTAGGCGATCGTGACGTCCAGTGCTCTTTTGGCCAGCCCCAGACCGATCGCCGCGACCATCGGACGCGCATAGTCGAGCACATCCACGATATACTTGAACCCGAAACGCCGATCGCCGATGATTTGATCCGGCTGAATGATGACATCGTCGAAGGTGACGCTGGCCGTATTGGACAGCCGCTGCCCCAGCTTATCTTCCGGCTTGCCGATTGTAATCTTGCCGCCGGTGGGCAGATTAATTTCCCGCGTAGCGTTCCCGACGTCGGGAAGATCGGCGGAGGTCACGTGCGGAACCGGAATCACCACGCAGGCCATAAAGTTGCTCGTGGATTTTCCCACCTTGCACAAAACGGTAAATTGAGATGCATAAGAGGCATTGGTAATAAAACATTTGGATCCGTTTAACACGTAGGATCCGTCATCGCGCTTGGCGATAAAACTGGTCATCAAGGAATTGTCGGAGCCGGCGCCCGGCTCGGTCAAACAAAAAGATGCCAAAAGCGGCTTCTCGACAAAAGGCCGCAGGAAACGTTCTTTCTGCTGGTCCGTACCGTGCTGGCTGATCACGACGTTGGCCAGATCGTTGCACATGGCCGACGTGGCAATGCCCGTGTCGCCATAGGAAATTTCCTTAATAATCAGCGCCGATGAAAATACATCGATGTCAAATCCTTTCACCGATTCCGGAATGCACAGATTGACGATACCCATTTTCCAGGCCGTTTCAATAATCGTCCAGGGGAATCGATGCGCTTTCTCCAGTTCCAGGATGTGGGGCGTAATTGAATTTTTAACCAGCTTGCGCACGGTTTCCACATACATCAGTTGATTTTCGCTAAAACTTAAATCCATAGTCTGCCTTTCGTTATCTCAGAGGAGAATATTATTGTTTGTTTAGGAGTTCGCCTGCCCAAAGATTTTTTCCGCCGCGGCAAGCCCGGTGATGGATTCACAGGTGACGCCCACCGTTTTGAAGAAATCTCTCAGCGGCCGTCCCGGGCCGATTTCGTAAATCCGGGGGGCCTGAGCCGACAAAGCCTGCATGTTATCGCGCCACAATACGGAATGGGACAATTGACTCACCAGATTGCCCGTCACTGCATCGATCGTTGCGGCATGATACGTTCCCCGGTAGTTGGACGTCACCTGAGGTGCATGATCCGGGTTGAAGGCTTTGCTGAATCTATTGAGCGTCTCCGCAAACGGTTCTTCAATCTTTTTCATGAACCGGCTGTGGAAAGGGGCGCTGACATTGAGTTGTACAAACCGGCAGGTTCTGGGAGCCTGAAACAGTTCTTTACACCGGTTTTCCGCTTCCGGCAGCCAGGCGGCTTCCCCGCTGATCACGACCTGGTTTGCCGAATTGATGTTCGCGATATCGATCGGCAAATCCGACAGCTTCTTCCTTAAAGCCTCGACATCGATGCCTTCGGATATGACGGCCGCCATCGAACCGACGCCTACGGGAACGGCCTCCTGCATCAATTTTCCACGCTCCCGGACAATCTGCACCGTATCGGCAAAGGGCATAACCCCCGCGGCGACCAGCGCAGTGAACTCTCCCAGAGAATGTCCGCCGAAATAATCCGCCTTAAATCCATATTTTTCCGCCAGCCCGCGGAGCATCGCCACCTCCGTCGTCACGATACAGGGCTGAGTATATTGGGTCAGATTCAGGCGGGCGTCTTCCTGAAAGCAAATCGCCGCGACATCCAGTCCGAGGACATCCGACGCTTCCTCGTAGGTTTGCCGGCAGACCGGGATCTGATCGTAAAAATCTTTCCCCATTCCCTGTCTCTGCGATCCCTGTCCGGGAAAAACAGCCGCCTTGCTATTCATTTCGTTCATCATTATTCCTCAACAAGTCGTTCCAAAGTATCCAGTCATTCATCACAACTGCCCGCGAAAAAGCACAATCCATGCCATAACCCCTTAATGAGAGCCGACATCACATAAGGCTGTATTTATTCATCATTTATAAAAGCAGGACCGGGCATTTGCTCCTCTGTTATTTAATTGAACGTGTAATTTGTTTTGCACTGCGAAGTGAACTTCGCACGGAAGTAATCATGCGTGCAGCACGCGGAAGTTGACATCAATCGGCATCCTGGTGCAGAATTATTAAAACGAAGACCGGGCTTAAGTCAAGGTGAATTATGGCGCTTCGCGACCGGGGAAATTCATGAACGTTCTGGAGAGAAAATTTTATCACCGCCCGACTGTGGACGTCGCGCGCGACCTCCTGGGCAAGAGACTGGTCCGCCGGCTGGACCACGCGGAGCTTTCCGGCATCATCATCGAAACGGAGGCTTATTGCGGAGCCGATGACAGCGCCTGTCATGCGCATCGGGGCCGCACCCCGCGCAATGCCGTGATGTTCGGAAAACCCGGTCACGCTTACGTTTATTTTACGTACGGCATGCACTATCTTTTAAACGCCGTGACCGAGGGCGAAAGCAAACCGTGCGCCGTCCTGATACGGGCTATTTTGCCGCTTACGGGCCTGGATCACATGCGCGTCCGCCGCAGGCGTCAGGACCGTGACCTGACCAACGGGCCGGCAAAATTGTGTCAGGCCCTGGCGATTGACAAACGCTTCTATGGCTGGGATTTAACGAAGAGGAAGCAGCTTTGGGTGGAACCGTATCGGGACATTTCCCCGGATGATATCATCGCCACCCCCAGAATCGGCATTGATTACGCCGCCGGGAAAGACCGCGACGCGTTGTGGAGATTTTTGATAAAGCCTGCTTGATCCATCAAACTGTTCTCGAGTTTCTCTCGTCAAGCTGCAGCCATTCCCGCCGCCGGAGAAGATGGCTCATTCACGGCCGGCAGGTCATTCATTACCGGCAGAGCATCGGGTAATGGATCACATATCGGCTAAATAATAGAATCCTGTCTGCGCCGGCGTTTATAGAAGCGCAGTTTCAACCGCTGCCGGATGAGCACGGATTGGACATGAATAGCGCGGTAGCTGTATCGGATATTTTTTCCCAGACGGTCCGGGTAAACGGCGGCTGGGACATTCAGTTTGGCGCCGCTCGAGGCGACCTTGCTAAACAGATTGATTTCTTTCCCGATGACGCAGGCGCCTCCGTTTCTCACCGCATCCAGCATCGCCGGACCCGATTTTTCACACGCCGCATAGGTCACGACTTTGCCCATGTGGTGCAGCGAATGACCGTCGCTGCCGCCGGTGATGGCTTTGCCCAATTGCAGCCCCAGACGGGCGCATTGCCGATTCCAGCGGTGAACATTTTCGGCATTGATGACTTCCAAACCGTCGACCGCTTCCAGAAGACGCCGCAGGCGGAATTCGTCAAAATTGAGATTGCAAATGCCGGTATAGGCTACGCAGTATGGGTGAGGGAAGATCGTTACGGCGGGAAAAAGCTTCGCGCAGTACACAATTTCTTCCATACAGAGCCCCGTTGAACTCATGACGGTCGCCCCCAGGTGCGGCAAAACGTACTTGTTATAGAATTTTTTCAGATGCCGGGTCTGGTCAAAATACACCAGGATATGCGTGCCTTCCCGCGACGTAATTTCAATCCCGGGAATGCTGGGCACATCTTTGTATTTATCCATTTCCAAGGCACCCCGGATATCGTTGTGATCCGTCACGGCAATCCCGATTCCCAGGGCGCGCGCCCGCGCGGCAATCCTCGGGATCGCATCGCGGCCATCGGTATAACACGTGTGAAAATGCATGTCGAAGACGGTATGATCTTTTCGCAGAAGTGCGATATCGGGTTTTTCAAAAATAATTCTCTTGCTGTCCGGCATGATCCTGCCCGCCTCATTCATCCTGATCAGGTCTTAAAAAACGCGAGAGATGTTTAACACATATCCCCAACAATCTCAAAGGAGGCCCGAGACTTTATTTGTGCCCGGGACCCGAGCTGTGGTATGATCCGGCCCTTAAAGGAGGCCTGTTTGAGAACCGATCTGACCCTGTTTTTAAAAGCCCTGAATTTTTCCGCAGAAAAACACCGGCATCAGAGAAGAAAAGATACAGCCGCTTCACCCTACATCAACCACCCTATTGAAGTCGCCAATATCTTATGGATGATCGGCGAGGTTTACGATGTGACCACCATCATCGGCGCCCTTCTTCACGATACCCTTGAAGACACGGACACGACCCCGGAAGAGATCCGTCTGAACTTCGGCAACGCGGTTCTGGCGCTGGTCAAGGAAGTGAGCGATGATAAAAGCCTGCCCAAACAGGAAAGGAAACAAAACCAGATCATCCACTCGCCTCATCTGTCGCGAGGGGCCCAGGAGATCAAGCTGGCGGATAAGATCTGCAACGTCCGCGATATCGCCTGCGCGCCGCCTGGTCACTGGCCGCGGGAAAGAAGGCTCGACTACCTGAACTGGGCCCGGGCCGTCATTGACGGTCTGCGGGGCGCCAACGATAAACTCGAGCAATACTTTGACGAGACGCTGGAACGGGCCAGAAAGTCGATCGCCGCGGAAACCGGCAGCGATGCCTGACCCGGCGAACGTATCGGACCGTAAGCGCATCAGCTTATCCAGGCATGATTCACCGGTTTGCCGGCAGCGCCCCGCGTGAGCCGGAAACGCTCACTTCACCGTCATCCCTACAACCCGGTAATTGAATTCATAATTGAGAGCTCCACTCCAGCCCTCGGCAAAAACGCTCTTGTACCGGGTGCCGTAAACCGGTCCGACCGGTTTGCCGTAGGTATAAAACCAATTGACGATCGGCGTACCGGAAAAACCCAGCGCAATCCAGTAAGCGCCGGGCATCAGGACCGGTCTTTCCTTATCGGCAAACGTAAAGTTTGCCCAGCGGTAACCGGGCTTTGCGGAAATATCGTCCAGACTCATCATCTGCGTCGTACACAACGGCTCGCCGGGGCGTCCGTTATCGTCTTTAAACACATCGACCCACAGCCAGCCCTCGCCGCCGAATTTATGCAGCGCCAGTCCCACCTTATGAAGCGTTACCGGTTTGGTCAATTCCACAACCTGAGCGTACTGCGTCGCGTTCGTCGTGACGTATTCCGCAGTCTCGACCAGGAAATTGCGGGACATCTCGAAGGCGCCCTTGCCTTTGGCCTTCGTCACGCGGGGAAAGGCAAAGTCGATATTTTCCGGAAAGACCAGATTGCCGAATACGAACGGAACATCATAGCGCAGTTCCTTCTTGATCTCCGGCGGAATAATCACGGGAGGGGGCGGTGGAGGCGGAGTTTCGATCTTTTTGAACTGCGCCTGGACATTCGGCCCCAAAAGCAGATTCTTTGGACCGTAATTCTGCCGGGAGGCCAGCACTTTCGTCGAATCCGTCAGGAATCTTGCATCGATGGATTCCTGAAGTTTCGGTTTATTGCGCGCCTCCGCACTCTGAGCCCAGCGGACCAGACCATCGTTTTTTGTTTCGTTGTTATCCACGCCGACTTCGATACGGACAAACCGGTTGGAAACAAAGAACTGCGTATTTTGCGGATCATAGGGAACCCAGCCCAGATCGGGGAACCAGACCTCTACCCAGGAATGCCTGCCCTGCCCCATCTTAAAGGTCAGGGTTCCCTTTTCCCAGACCACATCGAACGGCTGATTCATCGTGACGCCGTTCACAATTCTTACGGGGATGCCGACGTTGCGCAAAAGCGCGGCGGCCAGATGGGAAAAATTCTGGCAGTTTCCCTTGCCGGTGCTGAGAGAATAAAGTGCGTCATACTGCTCGGGAGGATTGACATATCGGACGTGATCAACGACCCAGCTTACCACCCTCTGCACGGCGTCAAACTGGGTTTTGACATCGCGGGTCAATTGCCGGGCCAGTTCCCGGACGGCCGGGTCCTGCGTCTGAACCTGCTCGGATGCCTGCAGATAAACTTTCAGGTGATCCGGCACGTCGGCGAGCGGAAAAGGTGCATGCGTTTCCAGGGCCTTGAGGCCGGTATTGGTCTGGGCATCAAAAGACACAACGGCATCAATGACGGAGGGTACACGATGCCACGTCGCCAGGATCGTCTTGTTGCCCCGCGCATCCGTGCTGGTCGACTGCTCCTGGGCCGGCGGCGAAAAAGTGATTTTGAAATTCGTGATTGATTGCCGGTAGGTGGGGGAGTCAAAACTTTCCGGAACGACGAAGCTCAGCATCAATTTTTGCATCGCATCTCCGGCCGTAATCTGATGCTGCAACTGATAACGGATGGTAGATGCCATATTCCCTTTGACGGTAAAATTTTCCGCCGGCGCGGAAATGGCTGCTAACAGCATCAGGGATAAGAAGGCGGCCTTAATGATATTCATCAGAAGTCTCCCTTGTCGGATATTTGATCGCCGAAATCATAAACAAGATACGCGGGCATTGTCAACAGAAACAAATTTATCATTTAATAAGTAAATACGGTAACTTGAATTAGGCGGCGAAATTGTAATTGACAACAGGCCAAATATGGATAAGTTACGGTAAAGATTGGTGTCGCCAAGACATCGCCAAAGGAGAATGGATATATGCTGACAGTAACAGACAAAGCCTCGGAGGTTATTAAGGATTTTCTCAAGGATAAGAACACGGATGCGGCCATCCGCATCACGATGTCTATCGGGTGATCCGGGCCCTCTTTGGGCATGGCTCTGGACGAGCCGAGGAATGAAGACGAAGTGATTGAAGAAAAAGGAACAAAATTTGTCATCGACAAAGATTTGTTGAATCAAGCTCAACCCATCAATGTCGATTTTATCACCACCCCTCAGGGAGCGGGCTTTAAATTAACGTCCAACCTCTCTCAGGAAGGCGGCGGTTGCGGTTCCTGCAGTTGCTGAAACCCATCGGGGGAGACTCTTCTCCCCCTTTTTTTTGTCCTATGACTGAAACCAACGACATGGCGGACAAGTTGGACTTGGCCGACCGCCTCTTGAGGCAGGGAAAATATCCCGAGGCTATTGCCGGACTGGAAGAGATCCACACGGTTCGTCCCGGGGACGAATCGGTGCTGCTTCGTCTGGCCTGGGCTTTCTGGGACAGCGGCGACAAGGAGCGTTCGGTCCACTACTGGGAAATCCTGCTGGATCAGGAGCTGCAACGCAGAATCTTTACCGGCTTTGCGTACGATGAGCTGGTGCGGATCTACAAGCAGGAGGGCGCCACTGAAAAACTTGTGCGGCTTTGCGAAAAAGTTGCCGGTGTCCAGCCTGAGGACGTCGGGATACTCGAAGAACTGGGCAAAGCCTATCTTCTGGCCGGCGACAACGAAAAGGCCTGTGCTGTCTTTCATCGGCTGACGGTACTGGAAGCGGACAATCCCGCGTATTACTGCCGGCTGGGGGAAGCTCTGCTCGCTTCGCAAAAAATTGAAGCCGGCGAAGAGGCTTACCGGCAGGCGGGTCTCCTTGATCCCGAAGAAGCGGATCGTTATCTTCTTCAGGCCGCCGATTTGTGTCTCCGGGGAGGCCGCCTCACAACGGCCAGAAGACTGATGGCGGAGTGTCTGACCCTTGCTCCGCAAAACAGCCTGTATTATTGTTTTCTGGGAGACATTCTGGTCGCGCTCAGGGAGCCGGACGGTGCTTTTGCCGAATACGAAAAGGCCTGCCTCTATAATCGTCCTTTTGCGGCGGCCTATTTCAACCGGCTGGGCCATAGCCTGATGAAAGCGGAATTATTTGCCGATGCGGCCAAAGCGTTTGAAGCCGCTCTGGCCTTCGATGAATCGGCGCCCTGCCGCCGCCATCTGGAAGCAGCTTACATAGCCTCGGGCCGGACGCCTTCCCGGGGCTAAACCCAATAGTCGGTGATCTTTGCAGGCACACCGCTCCCGTCATCTTGACGCCACCGGTCGAACACCGGCAAACCGTCTCCAGCGCATTCGGGTGCGCGTTACTTCTGAATTTTTTCCTTAAAGACGTGATAGAAATCTTCGTGCTCCGCCATCGCCTGGCGCATGATTTTTTCCACCGAGCCGACGTCCCGCTTGTTGATCAAAAGATTAACACTCTTGTTATATGTTTCCAGGTTGTCCATCGTCGTCATCGTGGAGCTGACAAGGGCGACAAAGATCTTTCTGCGGACGGCCATATTCAGGTTTTCCAGATAGCGCAAGACGTTGTTGGTATCCCAGACACCCGTATCAAAATCCTCGGCAATGACAATCACATTGAAAAGATGAAAACGCATGTGCTTCAGGGCTTCTTTGTAAGAAGCCGGCTGGGCCGTCAAAAACCCCATTTTCTTGAGTTCCGATACGATCTTGTCCCGGATGATGGGGTCCTGTTCACAGATCATCGCCGTGTCCGCATCCGGCATGATGTGCCCGAAAGGTCTGCCTGAATAGTCTATTCCTTCTGATGCCATTTTAACACCCGGTCTGGGTTTCTCTTCTGCCATGGATATCTCCTTGCTGATCCGTCCGGAAAAAGGACTCTGCCTCTAGCCCCAGATATTTTCTCCGCTTTTATTGCCGTAAGATCGATCGACCTCCAGTTTGCCCAGATCCGTCGTCTTTTCGCCGCGGGCATTCTTAATGGCATCGATCCCGCGCCCGACATTCGAACGATTGGACGCATAAGCCTTTGCCGTGTCTTCGGTGATAAGCCCTTTCTCATAGAGCTCGATGATGCTGTTATCAAAGGCGACCATGCCGAAGGCCCGACCCTGCTGGATAATATCTTCAAAGTTTTTGCCTTCCTTTTCACCGTGAAGAATGAGGTCTTTGACCCGCAGAGACGTCCCGAGTGCTTCGAAGGCGGCAACCCGGCCGCCGCCGACCTTGGGCAGCAGCCGCTGACAAATAATCCAGCGCAGCGAATCGGCAAGCCGAGTTCGAATCTGATTTTCTTCATCAATCGAAAACATGCCCAGAACCCGGTTAATGGTCTGGCCGGCGTCGGTCGTATGCAGGGTGCTTAAAACAAGATGGCCTGTTTCCGAGGCGTTCAGCGCGATTTCAATAGATTCCCGATCGCGCATTTCGCCCACGAGAATCACTTTGGGCGCCTGGCGCAGGGCGGCCCGCAGCCCGCTCGCAAACGAATCGAAGTCTTTGCCCAGTTCCCGCTGATTGACGGTCGCCTTTTTCTGCGTATGCGTGTATTCAATAGGATCTTCCAGGGTAATGATATGAATCGGGTTCTTTTCGTTGATGTCATTGATGACGGCGGCAAGCGAGGTTGTTTTACCGGAACCGGTTGCGCCCGTGACCAGAACAATGCCGTTCTTCTCCGCGGCGACACGGCGGTAGGCTTCCGGAAGACCCAATTCGGCGAATGACGGGATCTGCGTTTCGAGTTTTCTCAAAACAATAGAATACTGGCCGCGCTGCGAAAAAATATTCACGCGGAAGCGGGCGATGCCCGGCAATTCGTAGGACAAGTCGCACGACCCTTCGTTGATGAGCGCATCCATCAGCCGGCGATCCTGATTAATCAGATTCAGAGCAAAGACCTCCGTCTGAAACGGCGTCAGCTTTTCGAAGTGCGGTTCGAAATCCACCGGCAAAAGGATGCCGGCGGCCTCCACCTGAAACGGCTTATCGACGGTCAGGATTACGTCGGAAATGTTGGCGTTGGATTCCAGCATTTTGATCAGAATATGGTC
The DNA here is from genome assembly GCA_009668925.1 of Deltaproteobacteria bacterium. Next base: position 17,770 of record SBEK01000009.1, on the reverse strand, counting down.
GATTTCCGGTTTTCTCATAAGAATCCTCTCTAGGCTTCGGTAAAGTCTGTCGGCGGATGTTTCAGAAGCGAACGGAATCTTCCCTTGTCGTTCGCTTTCATATAGGCATCTTCTCCACTGATCCAGCCCCGGTTGTAGAGTTCCATGATGCTGTCGTCCAAAAGCTGCATGCCGTATTTTTTGCCCGTCTGGATCATGGACGGGATCTGATATGTCTTTTGCTCCCGGATCAGGTTGCGCACGGCCGGCGTGGCGATAAGAATTTCGAGGGCGACACAGCGCGCCCGGATATCCGCTCTCTTGAAGATCACCTGGGAGATGACGGCCCGGAGTCCGTCCGCCAGCGTAGAGCGGATCTGCAATTGTTCCGCTTCGGGAAATATTTCGACGACACGGTCAACGGTCTTGACGGCGCTTGTCGTGTGGACGGTGGCGAATACCAGATGCCCGGTGGATGCGGCTTCGACCGCCAGCGCCGTTGTTTCCAGATCGCGCATTTCGCCGACCATAATGATGTCCGGATCTTCGCGCAGTGCGCCGCGCAGCGCGTTGGAAAAAGTTTTCGTGTGAATCCCGACTTCTCGATGATTGACGATGCAGTTCCGGCTCTCGTGGACGAATTCGATCGGATCTTCAATCGTGATGATATGGTCTTTGCGCAGGCGGTTCGCCTCATCGATAATCGCGGCGAGCGTCGTCGATTTACCGCTTCCGGTGGGCCCCGTTACCAGAACAAGACCCCGCGGCAGCATCGCCAGCTTGGATACGACGGACGGCATCCCCAACTCCCCGCACGTGGCGATCTTGTCGGGAATCTCTCGAAACACGGCCGCAATCCCGTATTTTTGTTGAAAAAAGTTGGCGCGGTAGCGTGCCAGACCGGGAATTTCATAGGCGAAATCAACATCGCCCGTTTCTTCAAAATGCTTGATCTTGTGCTCCGGCGTGATTTCATAGAGCAGAAGCTTCAGCGAATCATTGTTGAGAATATCATATTTAATCCGTTCAATCTCCCCGCGAATACGAATGGCCGGCTGCTGGCCGGAGACCAGATGAAGGTCGGATGCTTTTTGATCGTGCATCAATTGAAAAAAGGCGTCTATTTTTGCCATGAAATGCTCCCGTGAATATAAATTTGTTTATGTATCGGTCGTCTCATCCGGATTATTAAACCGCGGCTGCGCCAGAATGTCGATGATGACTACATGTGCTTGAAGTATAGGGAAATCGGGCCAGTTTTGTCAAGACAAGTTTGGCGGGCCAGTGTCGCCGATCACCAAAAGCGGCCACCGCTTATTGCCTCAAATAAAATGTTACCGACGGGGGAAGATAAAGGAGGCAACTAATTCTTGACACGTTGGCAAAGTATAGATATGCTCGCGGCGTTTTTTTGAGACGGTTGGGGATGTAGCTCAGCTGGGAGAGCGCGGCGTTCGCAACGCCGAGGCCAGGGGTTCGATCCCCCTCATCTCCACCAGAACCTAATTCAATACAATCCATAGAAGTCCGGAAACCCGCTAAAAATGGCGGGTTTTTTGTTATGTCGTAAGGAAAGGTCGTTCTTTATGATACGATGATACGATTATCCGATTACTCCGGAGGCACAGAACCTTCAGAATCATCCGTCACTCATACGGAAATACCGGCACAGTCAGCCGTCCGATGCGTTGAAAGAAACGTGACCAATAAGAAAAGGTTCATTGAACAGAAGGACGGGAGCGTCCGGCGGGCGGCGCTCCCGTCCTTGTGCCGTCATTCATAGATGATTTCGTCCGCGGCCTCCGCTTCGATTGCGTCTTGCTCGCTGTCCCGGGTCAACCCGGCAGCCTTGGCCAGGAAATACTCCCGATACCATTCATGGGCGGTGATCATGGACATAACCTCGCTGGTTCCGGTCCAGATGGAGGCGAGCCGGATGTCGCGGTGGATACGCTCGATGGGCAAAATATTCGTGTAGCCGATTCCGCCGCAGACCTGCATGGCGTTGTGAACGACCTTCTGGCAGGCTTCAGTGATGAATTTCTTGGATTCGGACACCATGCGCCGGATGCGGTTTTGGTCCACGCCGCCGTCCACGGCCCGGGCCGTCACATAGGCCATCGAGCGGGCCGCATCCAGGAGCATCACCGCCTCGGCAATCTGAAAGCTGACGCCTTCGAACTGGGCAATCACCTGACCGAAGGCCTTTCTCCGGGATGTGTAGTTCGTGGCCACCTCCAGGGCGGGCCGGGCGGCGCCGATGGTCATGGCCGCCGTGCCGAGCCGCTCCGGGATCATCATCGTGTTGAAGACGTCGTAGGCGCCATTGACTTTCCCGACGACATTGGCTTTCGGCACTTTGGCGTCTTTGAAGACGAGGCGCGCCGTGCCGCCGCCCCGGCACCCCATCAGGCCGTAGAGATATTTTGTTTCGACGCCCGGCCCGCGGTCAACGATGAACGCGGTGATGGACTTCTGTGGTTTCGTTTTGGGATCGAAATCCGTTTTTGCGTAAAGAAGGAAAAAATCCGCTCCTTCGCCGCCGACGATGAAGCGCTTTTGCCCGTTGATGAGGAAGTAATCTCCCATGTCTTCGGCTTTCGTTGTCGCGCCGAAGAAATCGGAACCGCCCCGGGGTTCCGTCAGGCATTCCGCCGCGAACATGTCGCCACGCAGAAGGGGTTTGACATATTTTTCTTTTTGCTCGTCCGTGCCGTGAAGGATGATCGCGTCGCAGACCAGTTCGGCGCCCACGCCGTAGACGCAGGCAAATTCGTAGCCCAGGACCCCGATTTCCTCCACGAGCAGGCACGTCGTCACCCAGTCCATGCCCCGGCCGCCCCACTGCTTCGGGTACCGGCATCCCAGAAGATTCCGCCTTCCGGCTTCGCGGAGGAATTCTTTGGGAAACTTGATGATGTCCGCGTCCATATCCAGGATCATCTGACGGGGGATGGATTTGACGAGATCTCGCGCCTCGTCCCTGATTTTTATTTGTTCTTTCGACAAAAGATAATCAAACATGACTCTATTTCCTTTCCGGTTTCCGTGTATTTTTTTACTTGTACTCTTCCCGCAGCTTGTATTTCATGATCTTCCCCGATGGCGTGTGCGGCAGCGATTCCACAAAACGGAACGCCCGGGGAATTTTATATTTGGCCAGCTTCTCCGCAAGAAACGCCGCCAGTGCTTCGCCGGTCAGGGTTTTCTCCTTGGCCGGAACAACGATGGCCGCGACGGTTTCCCCCCATTCCGGATGAGGCACGGCGATTACGGCGGATTCCATCACGTCCGGATGGGTGGCGATCGCGTCTTCGACTTCTTTGGAGTAAACGTTTTCGCCGCCCGTGACGATCATGTCTTTCGTCCGGTCGACGATAAACAGATAACCGTCTTCGTCCAGGCGGGCCACATCTCCCGTCCGGTACCAGACGCCGGTAAACGCTTCCGCCGTGGCTTCCGGGTTCTTGAAATACCCTTTCATCATGCTGTCGGCCCTGAGCCATATTTCGCCCGCCTCCCCGGGGTCCGCCGTCTGGGTCTCGGATTTCATGACCTTCACGTCGCAGCCGGGAAGTCCGCTGCGGCCGATGGAGCCGGCCTTGCGCACCTGATCCTTCGGCAGGAGCGTCGTGCCCGTCGGCCCCGATTCCGTCATGCCGTATACCTGGTAAAAAAGGCTGCTCTTGTATTTCGCCATGAGCATGCGGACCGTATCGGCGGCGATCGGGCCGCCGCCGTAGATCCAGGCGCGCATCGACGAAATGTCGTAGCTGTCGAAATTGGGAATCATCTGGACGGGCATGATATAAGAAATGGGCGCGCCGAAATAGATCGTGCATTTTTCGTTCTGGATGGCCTGAAGAAAATGCAGGGGATGATATTCGCGAATCATGACCGTTGTGCATCCCACATACTGGGCCGCCATGAACCAATTGTTGAGCGGTGATGAGTGCCAGATGGGCATCGCCATGAGCAGGCGGTCGTCCTCGTCGAATTTCATGGTGATGGCGCCGGTGATGCCGCTCATGATCACGCTGCGATGGGTATGGAGGCAGCCTTTCGGTTTTCCGGTTGTTCCCGACGTATAAAGAATTTCCGCGAAATCTTCATCGGAAATAGCGACGGGGCTGAAGGCCGGCGCCCGATCCAGAAGAAGGTCCAGTTGCTCAAACCCTTCCGCGGGGCTGTCCAGGGAAAGGAAGCGCGCCTTGCGATCGGTGATCTTTCCGGCAACGCCTGCCAGAGCGCCGTCAAAGAGGAAGAGCTTCGGCTCACTGTGTTCCAAAATATACTGCACTTCCGGTCCCATCAGTTTGTGGTTGATGGGTACGACCACGCCGCCCGCTTTCAGGACCCCATAGAAGGCAATGACAAAGCTCGGTGTATTGAGACTCATGATGGCAACCTTGTCGTCTTTCTTCAGCCCCCATTGTTGGAACAATGCGGCGGCCCTTTGCGCCGCATCGAGGATAAAGGCATACGTGTACCCTTTCCCCATGTAACGAAGACAGTCCCGATTCGGATTTTTTCTTGCCGTGCTGTCCAACAATTCAACCAGATTCATAAGCGCCCTCCTTAAGTTCGTTTATTGTGCCGGGCCTTCTGCACCGGATATCCGTGAGGCAGGCCTTGCATCTCATTCCCGATCTTTAATGATTCGCTGATCATCGTAACCAAGCAGGCAGTTGTTGTGAGACGTTATGGCAAATCGTCGCCAAAAGACGCCAAAAAGGGTTTCTGCAAAACGCATGCAGCATCCTTTTATGACTATTTGTCGTATTTGATTATCACAATTTGTTATTTTATCAAGGACTATTTGCGGAGCGGACCGCGATTACAACTGACCTGAAATGATCAGTTTCTGGACATGGCTTGTTCCTTCGGCGATCCGGAATGCTTCGGCGTCTCTACGGATTTTGTCCATGAGCGACGGCCGCCGGTAGCCCATCTGACCGAGAATCAGCATGCCCTCCGTTGTGGCTTTTACGGCCAGTTCGCTCGCGTAAAGTTTGGCCATGGAGGACGCGACCGTATGGTCTCTGCCCAGTTCGATGAGCCGGCAGGCCCGCCAGACCAGGGCCCGGGCCGCTTCCAGCTCCGTGACCAGCTCGGCCAGAAGAAAGGCGATGCTCTGATTCTTGATGATCGGGCGTCTCATAATGATGCGCTGTTTCGCGAAACGGACGATTTCCTCGATGGCCGTGCGGGCCAGCCCGACGGCAATAGCGGCGCTGATCGCGCGCCCCCAGTCGAGAATCTGCATGAGCAGAAGATAGCCGCTTCCGGCGGGGCCGATCCTATTTTCCTGCGGCAGTCGAACATTCTCGAAATGAACGGTGGCCGTCGGCGCCGCACGGAAACCCGGTTTGTCGTGATAGGCGCCGAAACGGAGGCCGGCCGTCTTTTCGGGGATCAGAAATGTGCTGATTCCGGCACGGTTCTTCGTGCCCTCCTCGTTGGCCCAAACGACGTAAAACCGGCCCTGTCCCGCATTGATGACGGGATTCTTTTCACCGTTCACGATAAAGGAGTCCGCCTTCCGGGCAAATGACGTCGAGAATGACGATGTATTGGAACCGCTTTTTTCCTCGGTGACGCAAAAGCCCGCGACATGACCTCCCGGCGGAAGAAGGAGCGGGAAAAAAGTCTTTTTCTGTTCTTCGGAACCGCCGATCAGCAGAGCCGCGATGCTGTGAAACGTCTGCGCGTAAACCGCTGCAAAACCGGCGCATCCCGCGCCCAGCTCTTCGAAGAGGATGGCCAGGCTCATCCGGTCGAGCGGCGCGCCGCCGTATTCCTCGGGAATGAGGAAGGCATTGAGGTTCTCCCCGGCAATGACGGCCCGATTATCGGGATCAACACCGGCCGGCGCGGCGGCGTCAATCATCAAAGACCGGGGCTGCAGCCGTTCCATCGCCAGGCGCTGAAAGCGCGCCTGCAGGGCCAGCTGCTGTTCAGTGGGTTCGAAGGAAATCATTCGACGCCTCCTTTCTTGCTTTTTTGCCAGAGGATGTAATCCAGAATGGTCTTGCGCTGGGCCGATTTCAAATCACGGGATTCGCAGAGGATGTCCTTCAGGTAGGGTTCCCGCAGAATCGCTTCCCAATCGGTCGGCTCATCGCCATCTTCGATCTCGTCATCAAGAAAATACGTGATGGGTTTCCCCAGGATCTGACCTATCCGCTGGAGGTCGGTGATATACAGGCGCCGTTTCCCCAGTTCATAGTTGGATAGCGACGATTGCGTATAGCCCAGGATTCTGGCCAGTTCCTCCTGGCTCATTCCCGCCTCCTCGCGCGCCCGCTGGAGCCGATGTCCGATTTGTTCATAGGCTTTCATCTTCGATAGGCCTCATTGCTTCTCGGGGGCCGGGGCGAAATGACCGATCAGACCCGAAGGCAAAAGAGGCGGGTTTCTTTAAAGCCCGCCTCTTTTTTTATGTTCCGGTTATTTTCTCTTCCTGCGCTTCGGTGCACCCTCGAAAATTTTCGCGAGCTCCCATTTCCTGCGGGTTTTCCAACTTCCCTTATGGTAGGCAAAACTAGCCAGAAGCGGCAGCACGGTGGTCGCTTCGGCATACACCATCTGTTCGCAGCTGCAGTCGACCTTGCCCCAGGAATTGGCTTCTTTCAGCGTCGAACTGGAACACGCGCCGTCGCGCACGTCGGCCACCGTGATTTGAACGGCGTATTTATGCATGGACACGTCATACCCCATAATTTCGGCGCAGACGACCGTATCCTGGGCAAAGTTTTTCGGCACGCCGCCGCCGATCATCAGCAGGCCGCTCGTGCCCGCCTGGATTTTGATTTCGGTCAATTCGCGAAAATCGCGAACGGAATCGATGGACAGGTGCCCATCGGGCCGCTCGATCTGATGCAGCACCAGACCGAAACCGGCGGAACTGTCCGAAAACGCGGGGCAGAAAATGGGGACATTGTTTTCGTAAGCCGCCTGAACCAGCGAATCCTTCTTTTTCGCGTTCTTCGTCAAATATTTGCCCATTTCGGCAATAAATTCCCGCGATGAATAAGGACGCGGTTCGAGGGCATCCGCTATTTTCTTGATGGTGCCGTCGCAATGCTGCAAATCGTCCTCGCTGATAAAGGTGTCGTAGATCCGGTCGATATAAAGGCTGCGTAAAAGCTTGTCATCCACAAACGGCGTGCCCTGATAGTGCTTGAAGCCCAGCGCCTCAAAAAAATCCATGTCCACAATGGATGCGCCCGTCGCCACAATCACGTCCACCATATTATGCTTCACCAGATCGACATAGACCTGCATGCAGCCCGCGGCGCTGGTGGAGCCCGCCAGGGTCAGAATCACCACGCATTTTTTTTCCCGGAGCATCCGGTCGTAAATCTCCGCGGCGTTGGCCAAATCCCGCGCGGAAAAAGACATCTTCTTCATGGCCTCGACGATTTTCACGGCATCAATGGCCTTGATGTCGATGTGTTCAACAGCTTTCTTCAATAAATCCTTCTTCTTCATACCCTCACCGATCCCTTGTTATTTTATCTCTCTATGCCGTGGCTATTAAATCATGGTGCGGCAAAAGTCAATACATCACCCGACGGGACGACGCGGGGCCGCCCGAAAAGAAGGCCGGACGGCAGAAATATTTGTTTAGCTTTTTGTGCTTCATGCGTTATATACTTTTCCCGGTACGAGAAAGCGGATAGCGAAGATTATGGATATCTTTACACTGGCGGCAACCAGCTTCACGATTGCCCTGTCTCTTTTGATCACGGGGAAAATGGACGAGCTGCAGAAGTCTTTTGCAGCCTTTTGCCTGGCCATCTTCGTCGCGCAGGCGGCGGCCTTTCTGCGAGGCCTTTTCGCGGCGGATTTCTGGATGCAGGCCGAACATATCGGCCTGCTGACCATCGCTCCCCTGGCCGTCTGGTTTTTCCGGCATCTGACCCACAACAAATCCTATCTGTCCCAGGGGTCCATTATTCTGACAGCCTTCATCAGCGCGGCGGGCCTCCTGATGCAATTCACGCCTCTCGCCTCATGGCGCTATTTTCACGCCGCACTGATCATCTATGTCATTGCCGTCCTCGTGATCTGCTATTTTGCATTGCTCAGGCACGTCAATAAACTATTGCCCGGCGCGGAAAAGCGGCGGCTGCGTTATCTGCTGATCGCCTGTCCGACCGCGGCGCTCATCTGCGGCGCCGATATCCTGGGCTATCTGGGCTACGGTGTTCCTCCCATAAGCGGTTTGGTACTCGCGGCTCTGCTCTATTTCCTTCTGCTCATTATCGCGTATCCCCAGCTCTCCGAATTGCATGATTTTTTCGCCCGGGCTCTGGTCATCTTCATCAGCACGCTGACCGGCGCCGTTATCTTTTACTTCGTCGCCTTCTTTTTCAGTTCCAGCCTTCCCTCTTTTCCCAGTGTCATCATGACGTCGTTCCTGATCGTCATTTCCGTCACGCCGATCAAGATGATTCTGAAGAAAATGTTCAGCTTTCTTTATCCGGACAGCAAGGACGTCTTTACGTCTCTGTATGAATTTGATGAAAAGCTGGAAAGAGAGAAAGCCCTGCTGCTTGCGGAAATGGCGCCCGTTTTCGCGCATGAAATCCGTAATCCTCTCGGTTCCATCAAGGGGGCCGCGCAGTATCTTCAGTCCGAAGCCGCAACCCCGGAGCAAAACCAGCTTTTGAACGTGATTATCGAGGAAGTCAACCGGCTCAATGCGGTTGTGAGCCAGTTTCTGGAATATGCCCGGCCGGGGAGCGGCAAAGTCCAGGCCCAGGACATCAATGCCGTTATCCTCAAAGCCATTGCCATCATCTCGGCCAACCGGTTGTCCGACAAGATTACTATTTCCCGCGAACTGCAGGAGGGACTGCCCCCGGTCAAGGTGGATGAACAAAAAATGATCCAGGTGATGATCAATATCGCCTTGAACGCCATCGAGGCGATGCCCGAGGGCGGCAGCCTGACCTTCCGAACCTCCAAAATCGAGTCCAGCGCCGGCCTGGCCGTCGGCATTGCCATCCGGGACACCGGCACGGGCATCAGCCCGGACGATATCAAGAACATCTTCAAACCTTTTTATACAACCAAAGAGCGGGGCGTGGGTCTGGGGCTGGCCATCTGTCAGAAGATCATCAAAGAGCACGGGGGATCCATCCGGGTCAAGTCTATCGCGGGCCAGGGGAGCGTCTTCTTCATCCGGCTTGCCGCCGAAGGGTCAATTTAAAGGCACAATCGATCTTGATTAAATCGCCGAGTCATAATAATCATAGACCATGAATAAAATTTTAATCGTCGATGATGAATTGAATATGCGGCTCGTGCTGGCCGCCATGCTGAAGAAGGAAGGCTACGAGGTCGCCTCGGCCGCCGACGGCTCCGAAGCGCTGCAAATTTTGAAAGCGGGGCCCGTCGCCGCCGTCGTCACCGATTTGAAGATGCCGCGCATCGACGGCATGGAACTGCTGAACCGCGTCAGTCAGGAATATCCCGATGTCCCCGTCATTATGATCACCGCCCACGGCACGGTGGCCACCGCCGTCGAAGCGTTGAAAAAGGGCGCTCTGGACTATATCACCAAGCCGTTCGAACTCGAGGAATTGAAGAACGTCGTTTCGAAGGCCGTAAAAACCCATACCTTGATGGAAAACGAATTGTTTCTGACGCCGGAAGAAATCGAACGCACGGGCATTATCGGCGCCAGTCAATCGACGCTGGAGCTGTTCGACGCCATTAAAAGGGTGGCGCCGACCACAACGACCATTTTGATCAACGGCGAAACCGGCACGGGCAAGGAACTGGTCGCCGAAGCCATTCATCGCAATTCGCCCCGGAAGAATAATCCGCTGATCAAGATCAACTGCGCGGCCATCGCTGAAACGCTGATGGAGAGCGAGCTGTTCGGCTACGAGAAAGGCGCGTTCACGGGTGCGGTGATCACCAAACCGGGCAAATTTGAGCTCGCGCATAAGGGCACGTTGTTTCTGGACGAGGTGGGCGAAATTCCCCGTGACATGCAAGTCAAGCTGTTGCGCGTTTTGCAGGAGCAGGAATTTGAGCGGGTCGGCGGCCTCAAGACCATCAAGGTGGATGTGCGTTTCATCGCGGCCACCAACAAAAACCTGATGCAGAGCGTGAAAGACGGAAATTTCCGCGAAGATTTATTCTATCGCCTCAATGTCTTTCCCATCCATGTGCCCCCCCTGCGGGAGCGAACGGACGATATCCTGCCGCTCGTGGATTACTTCATCGATAAATTCAACAAGAAGCTGGGACTGGCCATCTCCGGTGCGGACGACACCGTTAAAGATATGCTTCTGCGCTATCGGTGGCCCGGCAATATCCGCGAACTGGAGAATCTGATTGAACGCATGATGCTCCTGGCCGGAAACCAGGTGATTACCCCCGAGGAGGTTCCCCCCGAATTCAAGGCCGATCTGGAAAAAGAATCGGCTGAGGGAGGCGATCAGGACAAAAAGCCGTTTAAGGATTTCATGCGCACGCATATGGAAAACGTTGAAAGACAGATGATCGTCAAATGTCTCGAAGAGTCCGGGGGGAATGTCACAAAAGCCGCCAAACAAATGGGCCTCAGCCGCAAGGGGCTTCAGTTGAAAATGATTAAATATGATTTGCGCAAATGACGGCGGCTCTGCGCCGGAAATGTTCTGGAAGCAGGATCGGAGGGCAATGGGTATTGATTAATTTAAGCCCAGGGTGGATTCGATGCGGCTGATGAGTTCATCCTTGCTGACCGGTTTGGCGATGAATTCCCGTCCCCCCATCTGTCCCGCCTCTTTATCCACTTCATCCTTTTGGACCAATGCCGTCACGAAAATGATGGGAATGCTTTTGGTGCGCGCGTCAAGCAGCAGTTCCTCCGCCACTTCGGCGCCGGACATATCGGGCATCATGACATCCAGCAAGATCAGGTCCGGCCGGCCGACCTTGGCCAGTTTCAAGCCTTCCGTCCCGCTGTTGGCGGTGGTCACCTTGAATTGGCGTTCTTTACTGGTTTGAAGATTAAGTTTGACAAAGAAGGTAAATGAATCCTCGTCATCGACAGCCAGGACATGGATCGGTTTTTCCATTAAATAGGCCTCCTGATATTATGACGGCAGAGGGAGCTTGATAATCATGGCCGCTCCTTCCTTCCCTAGATTTTCAGCATATATGATTCCGCCATGCATGTCAATGATTCCTTTGGAAATTGACAGCCCCAAACCCGTGTTGCCCAAGGCTTTAGTCGTAAAAAAAGGATCAAAGATCTGTTTGATGATGCCTTCGGGAATTCCCGGGCCGGTATCTTTAAAGGCCAGCTGAAGGGTCCTCTTTCCCGCACCGTCTTCCATCGTCCGGGCGTTGACGGTAAATTCGCCCCTCTTCGGCATCGCTTCGATGCCGTTGAGAATCAGGTTAATGAAAACCTGCTTCATTTGATTGCCGTCCACCGCGAGCAGCGGCAGATCCTCCGCGTATTCTTTAATCAACGTGATATTCTTGGCGCGGAATTCATGCTCTGTCAACGTCAGGGATTCATCGAGCAGCGCCCGGATGTCCTGCTCCACAAGAGCCACCGGCGTCTGGCGCGCATAACTGAGCAGGTCTTTGACGATGCGGTCGGCCCGGCGAACGGCCTTGTTCAGTCTTCCAATGGCGTCAATCGCCAGCGGTTCAGTCGTGACGGCCGTCTGAAGATAATCGATGCCCTGCAGAATAATGGCTAGGGGATTCTTAATCTCATGCGCGACGCCGGCCGCCAGCATGCCGATGGACGCCATTTTTTCCTGCTGGAGAATCATCGCCTGTTTTTCACGCAGATCTTCATACGTCCTGATCAGCTCCACATTCTTCTCATCCAACTCCTCCTGCACTTTCTTGAGCTGCGTCACATCAAAAAGAGTTGCTCGGGTCTGGAGGAAGCGGCCGTCTGGATCCCTGACGGTCGATGCGTTGAGCAGCACTGTAAAAATCGATCCGTCCTTGCGGACGACATCATACTCCAGATCGTTTACCCAACCTTGCTCTTTAAGGACCGGAAAGATCTTTTGAAATTTTTCCAGGCTCTTCGGGGTCAGAACGTCGGTCCATTTTTTCTTGTCGATGATTTCATCGCGGTCATACCCCAGCCAGGCAAGCTCCGTATTATTGATGCGCAGAAACGTTGCATCGGCCCCCAGGGAATGATAGCCGCAGGGAGCGTTATTATAAAGATCGCTGATCTCCTCGGCATAATTCTTCAGCTTGATTTCGGCCGTCTTGCGGTCGGTCACGTCGCGGGAAATCCCCCGAAAGCCGACGGGTTTCCCCGCGGCATTGCGCATCAGAGAAGCGGAGATGGAACTGTAGGAGATCGAGCCGTCTTTTTTGATATATTCCATATCATAGGCTTTCACGGGCGTCCCCGTGGCCAGTAATTCTCCGAAAAGTCCGTACATCTCCTTTACTTTTCCCGCAACGACGTATTGCCGGGTCTGCATCCCGATCAACTGATCCCTCGTGTAGCCGAGATTGGCGCACAGCGCGTCATTGGCAAATGTAAAATGTCCCGTGAGATCGATTTCGTAATAGCCGTCCGTCATCTGTTCGATGATCGTGCGATACCGTTCTTCGGACTGCCGGATCCTCTCCTCCATTTGTCTGTGTTCGGTGACATCCCGGACGACGCCCCGGAAGCCGATTTTATTGCCCCCGGCATCCTTTATTAAGCTTGCCGAGGCCTCCATGCCTCTCCGGACCCCATCCTTCCTGATCATCTCATAACTGTATGTTGCAGACGGTTCGCCTGTTTTGTACATGGCGTTAAATATGGTGAAGAGTTTCTTTGCATTGGCCTCATCCGTGTATTGTTTGTAGTTCAATCCAAGCATTTCCTCTTTGGGATATCCATACATCCGGCACAGGGATTCGTTGAAGAAAACCATCTGCCCGGTCAGGTCTTCTTCGAAATAACCTTCCTCGATGCCGGCCAGAATGCTCCGGTATTTTTCCTCGCTTTTTTGCAGCGCTTCCTGAGCCCGTCGGCGCTCCGTAAGGTCGATGACGGCCCCGCGAACCCCGACGGGCGTCCCCTCATGGATGATGACGCTGGGAAACGCCGCAAAAGGAAATGTTCCGCCGTCCTTTCGAACTCCCCGGTATTCCGCCGCCCCCCCTTTTTCTCCGCTCACCAGACGCCGAAGATCCGCTCCGAATCTCTCCAGGTCGTCGGGCACGATCACCTGAAACGTATTCAGACCCTTTTCGATATCGGACTGTTCATATCCGAAAAGTTTGAGGACGGCCGGGTTTGCGGAAGTGACATGGCCCTGGAGGTCCGTCTCAAACAGTCCGATGGGCAGAAAATCAATCAACTCTCTGTGCTTTCTTTCACTTTCCCGCAGGGATTCTTCCGCCCGCCGCCGCTCCGTCATGTCCCGGGCAACGCCCAGAACGGAATGCGGCTTCCCGTCGCGGTAAACGAGGGACGCCTGGGCTTCCACATAAATGATCCTGCCGCTTTTGGATTTTAATGTGTACTCGCTGGCCAAGTTCTGAAAACCGGTGCTGACGATTTCTGCGAAATCCTTCAACCCTTTGGCCATGTCCGATTCGTGAAGCACGGAAGAAATGCTCAGAGAAGCAATTTCCGACCAATCATATTCCAGCATGTTGAGGGCGGAGAAATTGGCGTCGATGAAGTTGCCGTTGAGATCCAGAACGTAGACGAAGTCCTTGGAGTGGTTAAACAGGGAGCTGAACCGCTCTTCGCTTTCTTTCAGTTTTACCTCGGCCTTTCTGCGCTCGGTGATATCCCTGGCCGCGCCATGGAGGCCGATCAAGACACCCTGCTCATTCCGGATCGCGCTGATGACAACGTCCAACCAGCGCGTCGTTCCGTCCTTATGATAGAATTCCAGTTCCAGTTTCACTGTTCTTGCGGGATCGACATTACCCCGCTCTTCGCAAGCCAGCTCCCGGGTCAGAGTATCCAACACCAGAGACAGGGAATCCGGCGTCAGTTGCTCGGTGATACTCTGACGCATGCGTTCTTCCCGGGTGAATCCCAGGATCTTTTCGACGGAAGGGGTCACATAAGACGTCTGCAAATCCATCCCGGTGGTCCAGACGATGTCCGTCATTTTTTCGGTGAGGAACCGGAATTTTTCCTCACTTTCCATGAGAGCCGTTTCCGCCCATTTGCGCTCGGTGACGTCCGACAGAAAACTCACCGTGGCGGGGCTTCCTTCCCAGGAAACAACCGCCGAGCGGATTCCCACCCATTTCACCTTCCCGGCGGGGGTGACAATGCGAAACTCATACTGTTGGGGCACCGCTTCACCTTTGATCCGGCGAAGCTGATTGGATATGACCATATTCCGATCGTCGGGATGAATGAGTTCCGTGAACGGAATGGACCTGAGCCGGTCATAGGAGGACTCCAGCAGGTCCGTTGATACGCGATTGATAAATTTCACGACGCCTTGCTGGATGATTAAGATGACTTCTCTGCTGTTTTCCACCACCAGGCGGTATTTCTCTTCGCTGGCGAATAGCTTCTTCTGCGTTTCTATCCGCTCGGTAATGTCATGGTATAAGACAACCACGTCATTGCTCGGCAGTTTGTATACAAAATTCTCCCGCCACCCCTGAATCCGGTCGTCATGGTAATGCGAGGCGGGCATTTGCTCCGGCTGCCCGAAACTCCAGACCCGCTGAAGAACATCAAGGAAACCCATTTCCCGGACGCCGGGAAATGTCATAAGCAGCGATTTCCCGATCAGATCTCTCCGATCGACCTTTTCCGTCTTCTCGGCAAGACGGTTGAGGTACTTGATCGTAAAGTCCGCTCCCTCATTCTGCGTTTCATAAATGACGACGCCGATATTCATATTCTCGAAGAGCGCCGTCAGCCGGAAATCACTGCCGAAGCGCTCGTGACCGGCTCGTCTTCGCTCGATGCTGGACTTTGTTTTGGCGAGCTCTCTTTCAACGGCCGGAACCAGCCTCGACAAATTATCTTTCCTGACAAAATCGCGGGCGCCCGACCTCATGAAATCCGCCGTTGCTTCCTCTCCGACGGCGCCGGCAACAACGATCACGGGAATATTGACATTCAGTTCTCTGACCAGGGCAATCACCTGAGAAAGATCAAAATCAGGCACATTGCCGCCGCATAAAATAACATCCCAGGGCTTTTCCCGGAGGGCTTCACGCACGGCCTGCTCCGATTTCACCTGTTCGTACCGGGGAACAAAGCCGCCCTTTTTCAGGGCGCGAATGATGGATAAGGAATCTTTTTTCGAATGATCGATCAGTAATATCCGCAAAAGCTTTTCCATACTTTTCTCCTCCAGCAACAGGAAGACCGATGCGGATATCCGGCTCCAGCGGGTAAAGGGAAACGGGTGGTGATTGGAAACTTTTCTATCTTACCTCAGACGGCCTTCCTGGCGCAAGTGGGAAATGATCTTCTCAATCGCCGGCATCGCTTCGGCCGCCGCTTTTTCGCCCTCCATGATCGCTTCATGTCTCTTGCTGAAATCGCTGGAACCGATATACCCCACCTTGGGTTTGATAACGACGTCGGCATTCTTCAGTTGCGCCACCGCCATTTTGTTGTACATGATATCGATCGCCTGCATGATGGTTTCGAAGGTCCCGGTGGGCGCGGAAGATGTCAAGCTGGCCGATATATCGACGGCAATGACCACATCCGCACCATACCGGCGCGCCACATCGATGGCTACAGGGCTCACCACACCGCCGTCCACGTGCGCCTTTCCGCCGATCACGACGGGATTAAAGACGCCCGGAATCGAGCAGCTGGCCCGCACGGCGCGGCCCGTATTTCCCCGGCCGAAGACCGCCTCTTCACCGGTTTGGATATTGGTCGCCACGGCGTAAAAAGGGATTTTGAGCTTATCGATCGTCGTATATTTCACTTTCTGGTTGATAAAATTTTCCAGTTTTTCGCCTTTGATGAATCCGTTGTCCGGAAGGATGTAATCGGCGATATCCTCTTTTTGAACGCCGAAGGCGATCGTCTGCAATTCATAAGGATTGCAGCCGTAAGCATAAAGACTGCCCACAAAGGAACCGACGCTGGTGCCGACCACCATGTGAATGGGGATGCGGTGGGATTCCAGCACTTTTAACACACCGATGTGCGCGAACCCCTTGGATGCGCCGGCGCCCAGCACGACGGCAATTTTTGCCGGCTTTGCCGGAGGCGGAACAACCGGCGTCGTCGCGCAGGCAGCAAGCAGAAATAAACACCCGGCAATGACCAGGAACTGAAATCGCAGTAGACGATGTACGGCATACCACATGGCTATGAAGTCCTGGCCTTTCTGTTCCGGGAGCGCGGCCTTTTATTGGGGCGGCCGGTGCGGGGTTTGGGTTCAATTTTTTCCACCGGAATATCGGCCGCGGGCTGCTCAGGCGGAGCATGCAGGGATTGCTGATAGTAATCGTCGAGCAGCATGGTGATAATCGACAGTTCTTCTTCGGACTGCGCCAGATTGCGCGCGAGCGGCATAAAACGCTGCATGCGTTCAATCTGGATATTGTCGCGGCTGCGTAACTTAGCCTCCAGAAGGGCGGTGATGCGCTCGGCGACCACGCGCTCCAGTTCTTCGTCGTCCGGCAGCGGACGTTCTTCCATGCGGATATTATAATAACGCGCAATGCTGTGCAGCTTGAATTTCTCCATTTCCGCGACGACGGAAATGACGACGCCGCTCGACCCCATCCTCCCGGTGCGGCCGGCACGGTGAATGTAGGCTTCGGGATCCTCGGGCGGTTCGTACTGGATCACATGCGAAAGATCGGGAATGTCGATGCCGCGCGCCGCCACATCGGTGGCCACGAGAAATCGGAGCGCCCCGCGCCGCACCCGCGCCATCACTTTTTCCCGCGCATTCTGCGCCAAATCCGAACTCAGTTCGTCGGCGTCATAGCCAAACCGCTTCAGAACAACGGACAGATAATGCACGGTATCTTTCGTGTTGCAGAAAATAATGGCCGAGGCGGGATTTTCAATTTCGATGATCCTGACCAGAGAACGCTCCTTGCGCATCCCGGGCACGACGTAGTAGATATGCTCGCTTTCGGCGATATGCACCTCGTTGCCGCTTAAGCTCAATAGTTCAGGGGCATGCAGGAATTGACCGGCCAGCCGGATAACCTGCGGCGGGAAGGTGGCGGAAAACATGCTGCTCGAAATCCTGCTGGTCGGAATGTATTTGCGGATCTTGACCATATCCGGATAGAACCCCATGGACAGCATCCGGTCGGCCTCATCAAAAATCAGCATCCGGAGATGATCCAGCGAAAGCGTGTTTTTCAGCAGATGATCCAGAATCCGCCCCGGCGTGCCGACAACCAGTTGCGCGCCGCCGCGGAAGGCCTCCAGCTGCGCATTGTATCCGACGCCGCCGTACACCACCGCCGTCCGCAGCGCCGTCCCCTCCGTCAGCATTTCCGCTTCCCGGGACACCTGCAGGGCCAGCTCCCGGGTCGGAACCAAAACCAGCGCCTGCGCTACATTTTTTTGGAGATCGATTTTCTGCATAATGGGCAGCAGATAAGCGCCGGTCTTGCCGCTGCCGGTGCGGGACTGAATCATGACATCGCGGTCCGCCAGCAAGTAGGGAATAGCCTTAGCCTGCACCGGCACCAATGATGTCCAGCCCGCGCGTTCACAGGCCGTCCTCAGGCTGTCGTTCAGGTCTTCCAGGCGTATTTCCGGAAGGACGTCGTCCGTCTCGGCAGCCGATTCCTGATCAGGATTAACATCGTTCATATTGTCATAAAC
>SBEK01000160.1 GCA_009668925.1 Deltaproteobacteria bacterium | reverse complement strand
CTGGATTTCTACGAACCGGTGCTGGAAAAAATTGCCGTAAGCCGCGCGGTGGATATCGGCCATCTCTGGCTCGACGGCCAGGACCCGGTCGCGTATCTGCGCGGCGCCCTGAAGCGAACACGCGTGGTTCACATCCACGGCGTGGCGGGGCGCGACCACCAATCCCTGGCGCGAATGCCGCAGGAGATCCTGGGTCCGGCCATTGACGAATTGGTCCGCGCCGATTACCGCGGCGTATTGACACTGGAGATTTTTTCCGAAGACGATTTTCGGACATCGAAAACAGCCCTGGAACAATTGAAAGACCGAAAGGAAAAATGAATGAATCCTGAAATTCCCGAAAACGGCCTGACGCTCATTCTGGGCGGAGCGCGCAGCGGGAAAAGTACGTTTGTCGAAAAACTCGCCTCTCAGTCAGGAAAGTCCGTTCTTTTCATTGCGACGGCCACGGCGGGCGATGAGGAAATGGCCCGGCGCATCATGAACCACAAAGCGTCGCGGCCCGCGGCCTGGCGGACGCTGGAAATTCCGCTCGACATCGGCCGCCATTTAACGCCGCCTGCGGCCGACCTCGTGATTGTCGACTGCATCACCTTGCTGGTGAGCAACCTGCTTTTGTCGCTTCCGGAAGGTTCTGCCGATGAAATCGTCCTGCAAAAAATCCGGGAAGAGATTGAAGAACTGATTGCCGCGCAGGTCCGTCTCGGCGGACAATGGCTCGTCGTCGCCAACGAAGTCGGTTTGGGAATTGTGCCGCCCCATCCGCTGGGGCGCATTTACCGGGATGCCCTGGGGTTTGCCAACCAGGTCCTGGCGGATAAAGCCTCCCGCGTCATCTTTATGGTCGCCGGAATCCCGATGGTGATTAAATAGCTGCCCGGGCAGGCGTATCCCGGATCGCAAAATTGCTTTATTCTATGTTTTGATATAGGAAAAATAACTCTGAACGAATCATCGAAAATAAACCTGTCAGGGATGGGAACATGAATCAAAAAGTCACAGTAGTGGGAGCGGGTAATGTCGGAGCGACGGCCGCGCAGCGGCTGGCCGAAAAAGAGTTGGCTGACGTCGTGCTGATCGATATTATCGAGGGGGTGCCGCAGGGCAAATCTCTGGATTTGGCCCAGGCGGCTCCGATCGAAAAACACGATGCGCGGCTGATCGGCGCGAACCATTATGAGGCGTCGGCGGATTCCGATATCGTGATCATCACGGCGGGCATTCCCCGCAAACCGGGCATGAGCCGCGATGATCTTCTGGCCACCAACCGGGGCATTATGAAAAATGTCGTAAGGCAGGTCGCCGCCTATTCGCCCGGTGCGATTCTGATCATCGTCAGCAATCCTCTGGATGCCATGTGCCATGTGGCGATGGAGGAAAGCGGTTTTCCCAAAAACCGGATCGTCGGCATGGCGGGCGTTTTGGATTCCGCCCGGTTTCGCGCCTTCATTTCCAGGGAATTGGAGGTCTCCGTGGAGAATATCCATGCCCTCGTGCTGGGGGGGCACGGCGACACGATGGTTCCGCTGCCGCGCTTTTCAACCGTGGCGGGCATTCCGATCACGGAGCTGATGACGAGCCAACGAATCGAAGAACTGGCCGCGCGGACGCGCAACGGCGGGGCGGAAATCGTCGGGCTTTTGAAGACCGGCAGCGCTTACTATGCTCCGGCCTCCGCGGCAGTCGAGATGGCCGAATCCATCCTGAAAGACAAAAAGAAGATTCTGCCCTGCGCCGCTTACCTCGAAGGCGAATACGGCATTACCGGCCTTTTCGTCGGTGTGCCGGTTAAACTGGGCAAAAACGGCATTCTACAAATCGTTTCTCTGAATCTGACCGCCGAAGAGAAGAAGGCCCTGGACAAGTCCGCTGCCGCCGTGCGCGAACTTGTTGAAGCCATGAAGAAGATGGCCTGACGTCTTGCCATCTCCGGATTTGATGATTACAGTCTTTTTAAGAACTTAATGAACAAAGACTGGAGAGTCATCGTATGAAACGCAAGATCATCAAAATCGACGAAGAGAAATGCACCGGCTGCGGTTTGTGCGTGACGGGCTGCGCTGAAGGGGCCATCAAGATCATTAACGGTAAGGCCCGGCTGGTGAGCGACGTTTTCTGCGACGGCCTGGGCGCCTGCATCGGTGAATGTCCGGAAGATGCATTGTCCATCGAAGAACGGGACGCCGATCCCTTTGACGAAAAGCTGGTTCATGAAGCTATGGCCCGCAGCCGGCAAGAAGCATTGTCCTCCCGTCCGACATTAAACGTCATGCCGCCAGCGGGGGGCGGCTGTCCCGGATCAGCTCCCGCCGTATTTGACCGGAAGGCGCCGGCGGCAGCAAGACAGGCGGGGCCGCAGCCTTCCGAACTGACCCACTGGCCGATTCAACTGCATCTGGTGAATCCCGCCGCCGAATTCTTCCGCGGCAAAGATGTCGTGCTGGCCGCGGACTGCGTCGCTTTTGCCCTGGGCGATTTTCACAACCGCTTTTTGAAAGGGAAGAGCCTGGCGATCGGTTGCCCCAAGCTGGATCAGGGGCAGGATGAGTATGTCGAAAAAATCCGCCGGTTGGCGGATGAGGCGAAAATCAACACACTTTCGGTGATTATGATGCAGGTTCCCTGCTGCCGCGGGCTCATGCAGGTGGCCCGGGCCGGTCTGCAAAAGGCCGCGAGAAAAGTTCCCCTCAAAGCCGTCGTGATCGGCATCCAGGGTGATGTCCTTTCCGAAGAGTGGGTTTAGACGAGCCCCAGGTCGAGGGGCGGTCAAACGGATCACCATAATGGAAGTCAAAAGAAAGAGCCGTTCGGGTTGCCCGGGCGGCTCTTGTCGTTTCATAACGATGAAATGATTTCTCTTTTACCGGCTGGTTCTTTTCCGGCATATCGTGATAAGGACGCCTCCCAGTCCGAACGTAATGGCCAACGCCTTGATCAGCATGCCGATATAGAAGGGGATCCAGCCGAGAAGCCACAGCAGACTGACGCCGACCAGCGCTTCCTTCACCAGTGATTTTTTATATCCCCTGAAGATTCTGGTGATGAGGAAGTTGCCCAAGAGAACGCCGAAAGCGATGAAGCCGACAATGGCCGCAATCAGCAGGACCGTAAACGCCAGCGGAATCAAAACGATGCCGATAATCGATATGGCCAGCAGCATAAAGAAGGGGACAATCATCAATGTCGCGAGGATGCCCCAGATCAATGACTTCAGTTTATTGGACTCGATGGCGTTGGCGATGAGCGCGAGCGATCGGGGAATCAGCAGGGTCATGATGAGCGTGGTAATCAGGATGATGGCGAAGAAGCAAAGCGAGATGATGTTTAAAATCAGCGACCAGCCTTCCAATTCTCCCCGCATCGCCGAGGTCACGGCTTCGGAAAGGGTGGTCGAGTTGATTTCGGTGACCTCCCCGTAAACGAGCGAGCCGCTGCCCCGGGCCACCACGCCGCCGACAACGATGACGTTTCCGCGGACGACGGCCCTTTTGGTCAGGACGACGGATCCGGCAATGGCCACGACGTTTTGTTCAACAAGCCCGTTCACCGTGATTTGCCCGCCTATGACAATGACATTATCCGCATTCTGCCCGTCGGCGATGGTGATATCCTGGCCGGCTTGGAAAATAATTTTCGCCTCGGCCGGCGCCGTTAAAAAAAACAGCAAAAGGGTTGCAGCGATGAAAGCGGTCAGTTTGAAGTTCATGAGTTGATCTTAGCGCCTTTCGTTCGGCGTTTGCCGGGCAATGAATTTTTGCCGCGCATAGGCAATAAATCCCGGCATGACTGATATAATCACGATGGCCACTATCACAAGGGTGAAATTATCTTTTACGGAAGGGATGTTGCCGAAAAAGTATCCGCCCAGAAGAAATGCACACACCCAGGCGATGCCGCCGATAATATTGTACGAGATAAATTTCCCGTAAGTCATTGCTCCGACGCCGGCCACGAAAGGGGCGAACGTCCGGATAATCGGCATGAAGCGGGCAATGATGATCGTCTTGCCGCCGTGCCGCTCGTAAAATTCATGCGTTTTAATGAGATATTCTCTTTTGAAGAAACGGCTGTCTTCAAAATGAAAGACCCGGGGGCCGATATAATTACCGATGGCATAATTGACGCTGTCACCGGCAATACCGGCGATGCAAAGCAAAACCACGAGCGCTTCGATATGCAGCGATCCGAGCGCCGCGAGGGCGCCCAGGGCAAAAAGAAGGGAGTCTCCCGGCAGGATGGGAGTCACGACCAGGCCTGTTTCGCAAAATATAACAAGAAATACAATAAGATAAACCCAAATTCCGAAACTTTCGATAATTACAGGAAGGTACTTGTCAAGATGAATAAAAAAATCTATAAGGTACAGAACGATGTCCATAGTTATGTCATACTCTTTTAGGGTGCCACGAGTAAAATGCGTGGGCATCCTATATAGGCTTAATGGGGGCAGTGTCAACATGAAATAGAACATGAATGAAGAATTAGCCTCCTGCGGTCATTGCGGCGGGCAGTATTCCGGCGCTCCCCATCCGACGACCCACCTCCGTTTTGCAAACCGCCGCCTTAAATTGATGAGATCACAAAATAGAAATAAAAATAAAAAAGAGGAGATTGAAAGCAATGAGAACAAAGCAAGATTACATCAACGGACTTTCCAAAATGAAGCGCAATCTGTATTACGACGGACAGCTCATCGACCGCACCGATGAATTGCAGGCTTTATGCCTCAATACCATCGGCACCACGTACGACGAAGCGGAAAAACCGGAGAATCAGGAACTGCTGACGGCGATTTCCCACTTGACCGGAGAGCGGATCAACCGCTTCACGCACATCCACCAGAACAAAGACGACCTGCACAAGAAGCAGGATATGACCCGCATGCTTTGCCAGAAAGTGGGCGGCTGCATCCAGCGCTGCATGGGCATTGATGCGACCAACTCCATCTATAACGTTTCTTTTGAAGCGGATAAGATGAATAACGGGGCCACGCAATACCATGAGAACTTCAAGAAATGGCTCACCCGGTTTCAGACCGAAGACCTGGTCGGTTGCTGCGCTCAGACGGACGTGAAGGGCGACCGCATGCTCAGGCCGGCGGAGCAGCCTAATCCCGGTTCCTACGTGTACATCAAAGAGCGTCTGAAAGACGGCATCGTAGTCGAAGGGTGCAAGGTGCACATTTCGGAAGCTTCAGTGGCCGACGAGGTTCTGGTTGTGCCGACCCGCGCCATGCGCAAAGAAGATAAGGATTATGCGGTTTCCTTCGCGATTCCGGGCGACTGGGACGGTCTGAAACAGGTTGTTACCATCCATGATCTGCGTCCGCGCAAGCATTACAAAAGGGGCTTCGTGCCGGGGTCCACGGACTCCTATATGATCTTCGACAATTGCTTTATTCCCTGGGAGCGCGTCTTTCTGGCCGGCGAATGGCAGCACGGCGGCGTGATGGCTCTCTTATTCGCTCTCTTCCATCGTCATTCCTACTCCGGCTGCAAGCCCGCCATCGGCGATGTGATCCTGGGCGGAGCGGCGCTCGCGGCCGAGGTGAACAACATCCATAAGGAATCTCACGTCCGCGAGAAACTGGCGGAGATTATCATGACGACCGAACTGGGCTATGCCGCCGGTTACACGGCCTCCGATCTGGGCGGCCCCCAGGTGTTCATGCCCGGCAAAGGATTTGTTCCCTATGGACCCGGCTCGTACGTTCCCCATTCGATTTACTGCAATGTCGGCCGCTGCCTGTCCGGCGAGGCGGTCTTCCGGGAAGCCGAAATTCTGTGCGATATCTCCGGCGGCGTCACGGCGACCTTCCCGCATGAAGAAGATTTTGCCAATCCGGCAACGGGCGATCTTCTGCTGAAATACACGAAGCGGAATCCCAATATGCCTGTTGAGGATCAGGCGCAGTTCTGGCGCTATCTGGGCGATGTGCTGTGCTCGGCAACCGGCGGCATCCGCAATATCGGCGCCTATAACGGCGGCGGATCTCCCATCATGGAGCAGATCGCGATTACGACGCAGTATGATATTGAATCCCGCAAGAAGCTGGTGAAGTACATTGCCGGGATGAGCGGCGGCGACCGCGAAGCGCTGGCCAAGACCAATATGCGGTAGGCGCTTGATCCGGTCCGGCTGTATGGGTTTGACGCCGTAACCGGATACCGGCTCGTCATTTATAACCGGCGGCATGAATTATTTGATCGTGCCGCCGGTTCTTTTTTCCCGGCGGGGGAAGGTCCGGGCCGGCCGCTCTCAGCGCCCGCCGAGGAAGGTGTACGCCATAAATGTGACCCGGAAAACAAGCTGCGGGAAGGTTTTTTGCTCCAGATCTTCAAAGCCCAGTTTTTCATACCAGTCGTGCAGTTCCTGATGTTCAGCGATAATCCCGATCTGCACGCGAAAGGCCTGGAGAAGACGGGCCTCTGCTATAACATGCCCGACCAGAGCGCTGCCGAATCCGAGGCGGCGCATATCGGGCAAGACCGCCAGGCGCTCGAGATAACAGACCTCATCATTGATCTGTTCCAGAGCGGCGCATCCCGCCGGCCGGCCCTCATTTTCCAGGATATAGTAAGCGACTCCCCGATTCATCTCGCGCAGGATCCATTCGCTGCGGCAGTTGGAGGGATGGGTCGGAGAGTTTTGCGGCGTCAGTCCGAACCGCTCCGCGACATCGAGAAATGAGTCCCGGATGACGCTCACGAGAAGATCTGCGTCTGCGGTTGTTCCTGTACGTATTTGAAAACCCACGCTGCGCCTCTCCCGTCTTCAGTCCGCCTGGCCTTTGCCGACGACAAATTTCCCTTTGAAATACTTCTTCCTGATCCGGCCGGCTTCTTCATCAGCCCACTTTTCCCAGCCGATCTTCCTGATCCGGCAGAGATTATAGACCTTCATGTTGTGAGGATAGCGGCCGGCCTGATCCGCCGTGGGGGCAAGGTAGAGACACGGAAACTCGGCGCAGTTGCAGCACAGGTCCACACCCCTGGCCTTCACGCATGTAAGCGTCGCACAGCCGGCCGCGAGATGAAAATGCTTCGCGTCTTGAGCGCGGCAGCCTTTGCAGGGAATGGCTTCTTTGGGAATGCCCATTTTTGAATTGATAAGTTCAAGAAGCTCCGCGGTTACATTGTCCTCATAAAGATCACAGTTGAAACAATCCAGCCCGCAGGGCGCGGTCAGCTCCTTCTTGCTGTTCATGTCGCCTCCCGAACAAATCCGCATGAAAGATCCGGCAGGGGATCGCCAGCATCTTTCATTGCCTTTATACCTCAAAACAGCCGCTGTATATCCTGTCTTACTGTCTTGAGCCAGTGCTGACGAGCGTCGTTCGTGCTGGTCACAACGACGCCGAACATCCGGCGATGAAAATTATCCACGCCACACAAACCGAAAATGCAGTTTTTCCAGATGGTCTGAAGCGGATCGCCGAAAACGTTTTTTTCTCTTTGTGATTCCGTGTTGGACGTATTGTAAACGAGCGCCGCCTTTGCCCTCAGCAATCCATGCGGAACGCCTTCGCCGGAATCGCCTTCCAGAAATTCATAGGCCATCCTCGGACGAATCACCCGGTCCACCCAGCCTTTCAGAATGGCCGGGGGCTGCCCCCACCAATTGGGATGGACGATGACAATGCCGTCCGCCGTGGAAATCTCATCACAGTGGCGTCGTATAGCGGACGGAAGCTCCGCATCTTCGGCAATTTCTCGAGCTCCAAGCAACGGATCGAACTTTTCCTGATACAAGTCATGAAAGAAAACGCCGTGCCCGTGGGCGCGTATCGCCTCAACCGCCGTTTGAGCAATGGCATGATTGAAACTCTGCCGGTCAGGATGAGCCAGAATGACGGAGATTTGCGTCATAAGGGTTCTCTAATCAACAAGGGGGATTGCACGCAATGCCGGGATAAATTCTTCTCCAGTTTCCCGGGGTTGATATTCGCGTAGCAGTAGCAGCAGGAATGCCGGCAGGTGTTGTAAGCGCCGATATCCACGCTGGTTGCGCAGCCGCAAAGTTTGCGCTGGTATTTGTCTTTCGCGATGTTCAGTTTCTTTCCGGACAATTCTGAAATCAGACGATCGTCAATGCACCGGCCATGTGCAATGCCGAGATCACCCAGATCGATTTCTTCCGCGCATGTTTCGACGTCGATGCCGCAGCCGCGGGCGATCCGCGCAATACTCCGGACCAGCGTCCGCATTTCCGATTCATCAGGCGTTCTCACACCAAGACCGGCCATCCGGCTCACGATATGCCGGTATA
This sequence comes from Deltaproteobacteria bacterium, assembly GCA_009668925.1. Next base: position 758 of record SBEK01000160.1, on the reverse strand, counting down.
TATCGATAAAGCTGATGACGCATTTTTCTGTGTGCCCGGCCAGCCGCTGCGCCATATTGCCGAAATGATCAACATGATAGTCAACATTGATTTTCTCGGACAGCAGAATCGGGTCATAGCGCCAGATGATTCGTCTGTTTCCGATTTTGTCGGAGAGACGCATAAATGTATCGATGATTTCCTTTTTTGGCGGCAGGTGCGGTTCGCAGTCCGGGCCGTAAGGCGTCAGGGTGAATTGAAAATAAAAGGTGAAGTCGTTGAGCAGGGAAAGCCGATCCAGCAGCGGCGCCGGATCTTTGGTCCAGAAGACGATGCAATCGACATTGGCCGGTGCAAGTGAAATGCGTCTGACTTGTTGGGGATTCACGGAGTTGCGCACCTGGGCAAACCCCTCGCGAAGCCGGTTAAAAAACCAGTCGCTGTAAAAAGCGGGAATGTCCGAACGCCTGCTGCAACTGATGATCATGTTGATACCCCGCTGCAAAATGCGCCCGCCGGATCGGAAAAATCAGGGTCCGGTAAAAACGGCGGGCAGTTGACAGGATCCGTCAAGGTTCTTGTCTATTTGATTTTTAGATAAATCAATATTTCGCGGCTGTCCTTATTAAGGATTTCGATATTCTGTTTCGACAGTTCGGTTTCTTTCCGGGAGGTAATGTTGACGACTTTGATTTGTCCGATGTCCTCCCAGAAGGTCTTTTCCAGATCGACCTTGCGGACACCGGGACCGATCATGCTCTTCTCCAGGATTTTCGCAA
>SBEK01000344.1 GCA_009668925.1 Deltaproteobacteria bacterium | reverse complement strand
AGGCCACCATTTCCGCCTTCTTCCCGTCATGCGCGATAATCGCTATCGTCTTCATCGTGACTCCTTATAGGGCTCGTCGGTAAATCCGGCCCGCAGAGACTTTCGCTCCTGGGGCACAAAAACACTATAGCCAGCGCGCCTCTCCCTGTCAATAAACAAACGGTCGGAACCCCGATCCTGCCATAACGATCACGATCCCTGTCCTTCGCCGCGCTCCCCATTCTTGATTTAAATGTGATTCTGATATATTATCGACAGGTAAGATGAGTTGCTGATGAAGAAGCGCATCCGGAAACCTGTATCAAGACAGCCTCAGGCAATAATCCTCGGGGGAACAGATCATGAATGTAAAAGGCTCCATTTTTATTAGTCTGGTAAAGGCGATCAAACATGACAAGAGCGGTGCTTTCAATAAATATCTGACGGATAAAGACCGCGCTCTTCTCAACAACAAGATTTTGCCCGGCGGCTGGTATCCCTTTGAAACTTACGAAAATTGCATCACCGCCGTTTTTGAAGTTACGGCAAAACGTAACCCCGAGGTCGCCAAAGGCTGGGGCCGGGAGGAATGCAAGACTGCCATGACCGGCATTTATGCCTCTTTTGTGGAAGGGCAGGATCCGATTAAGTTTGTCAATGCATACGGGATGGTTCATAAGCGCTTCTATGATTTGGGCAGGGTGGAGGCCTTTGTGGAGGGAACAAACCAGGTTCTATTCAAATTGATCGACTTCAACACACGGTGCATCCCGCTCCATTATTTTATTCAGGGATGGTTGGAACAAGGGCTGGAATTATGCGGAGCAAAAAATATTAAATTCACGTTCTTAACCAAAAGCTGGGAAGGGCATCCCGATACATCCATACGCATCACCTGGATTTAATTCCCGCTACGCAGGGACACGCGTCAGTTCTGCGCAGCTTACCGCGCAATTAAGGACGTTCACTTCATGCGGCGACCGTTTGCCGCACGGTCATTGCCAAAAACATATGGAAAGACGGGAGTCTCTCATCGGCGCCAACCGCCCCGGCGATTTACAGTCTAAGGGCGGCCTCTTTTGTCTCACAATTTGCGGAGCTCTTTTTTCAGGATTTTGCCGACCAGCGATTTGGGCAGCGCCGGCAAAACGACCACCTCTTTGGGAACAAAAAACCTCTTCAGCTTCTGGCCGCAGAATTCCCTGATTTCATCCGCCGTCGCCGTCCGGCCCGGCTTCAGCGCCACGAAGGCCTTGACCTCTTCGCCGTACACGGGATCTTTCATGCCGATCACCGCGGCCTCGGCCACGGCGTCATGCGCATAGAGGACCTCTTCGATCGCCCGCGGCGAAATGTTTTCTCCGCCCTTGATGATAATGTCCTTTTTCCGGTCCGTAATAAAGAAATAACCGTCGGCGTCTACATACCCGACATCGCCCGTGTGCAGCCAGCCTTGGCGAATCATTTCCGCGGTGGCTTCGGGCTGGCGCCAGT
>SBEK01000343.1 GCA_009668925.1 Deltaproteobacteria bacterium | reverse complement strand
TCTTGCGCTGGTCCATCATGCGCGACATCATGATCTGAAAGCCGGTAAAGATGATAAAGCAAACCGCAAAAAGCGGTGTGGCGCCCATCACCGGCTGGGGCATCACGACAAAGACCTCGGCAAAACGCGGGAAAAAAGCCAGCGCGATCAGAATTGCGCCGGCGGCAAAGGCGATGCGGCGGCTCGTCGCGCCCGTGCCCAAAGAAAGCCCGATATTGCTCGACGCCGTGGACTGGGCCATGCCGCCCAAGAGCCCGCTCAGGCTCACGCTGAATCCGTCCGCGAGCAGGCCCTTTCTGATGTTCAGCATGTCCGGACGCTTCCAGTCCGCGTCATTGATCTTCTGGCAGGTTGTCAGGTTGCCGATGGTTTTGACGGAGGTGCTGAGGCTGGCGATAAGAAACGGCAGGACGAGCGACGCATCGAACGACCAGCTGAGCATGCGGAAATCGGGGAGCGCCAGCCAGGGCTTATCGGCAATCTGCTGAATGTGGGCTGCGGGCAGAAAGCCTGCCAGATACGATACAATATAGCCTACCCCCATCCCGATGATGACGGAGAAAAGCCTAAGCTTACCGCGGCTCCAGATCGTAATGGCGGCCATCGTCCCCAGGGTGACGACGGAGACCCCCACGATGCCGGGATTGATCGCCGGGCTTTGTTCGGTAATCCCCAGGAAGTTGCGGACGGCCACGGGAATCACGGATACTCCCACCATGGCGACAACCAGCCCCATGACCTCGGGTGTAAAAATACCGCGCAGCCGGTGGACCACGCGCGAAATCGCCATTTCGAAAAGGCCGGAGAGGGCCGTCATCCCGAGGACCAGCGGTAGGCCGCCCGTCTTGGCGGCCAGAACGGCGGCGGAGAGATACGCCGGTTCGCAAACGGACGGCGCGAAATACCCCGATCCGAATCCCTTGCGGCCGAGCGCCTGAAGAATCACGGCGATTCCGCCCGCGAGGAGCGACATGCTGATGAAGAAGCCGGCCGTCTCCCGCGAACCGCCCATCGCCTGAATCACAATCATGGCAAAAATCAGGGCGGTTGTGACATGAAAACTGTGCTGCAGACCCAGCAGTAGACACGCCGGTCCCGGGACGCGATCATTAAGCCCGTAAATCAGGTTGACGGGTTTGCGTGGCTTTCCGCTGTTTTCAGATGCCGGCTGGCTCATGAGAATCCCTTCTTTTTTTTCATAGACTTTTTTGACCCCGATTTCAATGCAATCCTTTGCCGAAGCCGCAAAGTTTCCGGAAAGTTCAACCCGATACTTTTTGATCCTGCCTTTCTGCAGTCCGATCTGCACGAAAGGGGCTCTCTTGCTCGGATTTTCTGCTTTGCATCCTGTAATCCGTTGACTCGGCCGGGAATTCATATTATATAAACGCGCCAAACACTGCGGTGAATGGCGCGCACGGGATCCCCTTAAATTATTATCAAAGGCTGCAACGCAAATATGCATTTCAGACG
>SBEK01000159.1:3487-9103 GCA_009668925.1 Deltaproteobacteria bacterium | reverse complement strand
ATCATCAGCAACCAAACAATCGCTTAACGTGTTAAAACCTGATGCTATCGCAGTGGAAAAACAAATTAATACAAATATCAATAATATTATTGCAATTACTATTGTCTTTATTCTCATCTAAATATTTCCTCCTTGCCTCTCCTATTGAGCATTCTGGTATTGATAGGTTATTATTTCTTTAACAATGTCAGTTAGGTTCCAGTTACCTTTGCAGCCGGAATAGTCTTCACTGCAAGCGGCCTCTCTTTTTACAATCTTTTCTATATCTGCTTTATTACCGCCAGGACAGGCGGCAATTAATGGTACATATGAATCAGAAGAATTTAGACTACCGTGCCATGCTTTGCAGGCAACACCGGAAGTATATCGCTGATCAGATGTATCCGCCATTTTATCTTTCATGATCAGAATTATATCTCCGGAACGCTTGGCATCGTTTAATCCATCGATACGGAGCGCTGACTTAACATAAGCTGATTCTCCTAAACTATCTAGGCTGGACGGTGTCACACCAATCCCATTGAATACCTCATATTTGCCACTATTGTTTCTTATTAATATTTTATCGATTGAATTCCATAGTCTGCCAGCATTTTCTAATTGGAATTCATCATAACTGTCTGAATCTTCAAATCCAAACCAAGAAATTGCTTCATCTGGACGATCGCCACTTAACATCTCTCTAAATACTTCAGCCATTTCAGTGATTGTTTTCTGATCGTTACCTATAAGTGAATACACTTGAGCCATCGGACCATTTAGAGCCGCTATGATATGTGCTTCTGTAATATTTGAAGTCGGCCGCCGTACTTCCGGCGTCCCTTTTTCAAATACTTTTTCAATTTCTTTCGGCACCAATAATTTATAGTTTGTCCGAACCTTTGGTGCCTGATTTATATTCTGCAATGTTCCTAAAGAACTAAACAGATTTGCCAGCTTCCAGATATGCAAGTTGTTGTTGGCCAGTTCAGCTTTTTGTTTTGTTCTTCCTTCATCTGGGTTATTTGGATCGATCATGAAATCGAGTTTCAAACTGCAGGACATCTCTGCCGACAAATAATGTATTGCTGCTACAGATTCGCTCGTATATGGATCAACAGACGTTTCTTCGCGTTCGTATGTCAAATTCTCCGGCATTGCCGTCGTTCCGTGATCGGCCACGATGATGAAGACTTTGTTGTCAAATTCACCCATGTCTTTAAGTTTCTTCACAACATTCTTTATGTAGTAATCCGTATTTTCCTTAAAATAAGTTTTGTATCCACCCATTCCATTAAGATGAGCCTCATGGTCCAGTCCGGGCAAGTACCAGACCGTTAAAGCGGAAAAAGGTATACTATTACGTTTCTTGGAAAATAAATTACTATCCAAATAGCGACCGTCCAAATACTGATCAAACCTGTTCCAGCTCGCCCTATCCAACGCTTTTGATTCGAAAGCCTTGCCGGGTGTCGGAAGTGCCCCAAAATCGCCATGCGTCAACCAGCGGCTTGCACCGCGAGCATAATGGGAATAAGCCACGACCACAGCGTCTCCACCACGCTTATCAAAATAATCCTTAATACTCATTTCTTTCGTCAGCTTTTCATAGATGGTTGGCACATCCGCCCTTAGAATATCATTCTGCGGAATGCTCATGGGGTCAACAGACTCAAGCCAATTCGCCCTGTATGGAACAATATATTTTGGTCCCCATGCCTTGTGATCAATCCCACACTCACCATACCCGGGAAATGCACCACCATCAAAAGTTACCAGGCCCAGAGGCGGGGCAAAGCATATCGGTGGCACTCCATACATAATATCCCTTGCGTAAAACTCATTTCCGGTGATGCCGGTCTCCTTCGGCATCTTCCCTGTAAATACACTTGCCCAGGATGCCAATGTTACACTGGGGAAGATGGCGGTAACGTCCGGAAGCATGATGTATTGCTTACCTGAATTGTTTGTCGTCAATATCTGACTCAAACCGGGCAGTGAGCTGAGCGGCACATAGCAACTGGCACCCCCGCAACCCGCGTCTGCATAGGACGCCGGCTGCGTTTCCGGACCATAGAGCACGTCCTGTCTAAGCCCGTCAATGGCAAGCACGATAATGTTAAGCGGTTCTATGGCATATTGCTGCTTTACTTCCGTGGTTTCCTCATCACCGGTAATGGTAATTGCAGTTTCCAGGTAGTTGCCGTTTCCTGCATAAATGACGGCGGTATTGCCGAAACTCGCGCCGCTCTCGGTCAGATCTTCTTTGGTCCGATTCGAGATGATAAACTTATCTTTTTTCTCCGTGCCGTCCTTGATCTTTACCTTACAGGCGAGCCCGACCAGTGCAAAGTCCAGATCGTATTCCACCGGATAATACTGCTCTCCGGGTTGCTCAATCTTCTGGCTTCCCTTATTGACCATTCGTAGTTTGCCTTTGAGTCCATCGTTATTGCAGTTATATTTGATAATCTTCGATTGTAAATGAAGGTGATAGAGCTTCTGCCGAAAATTGCCGTCGCCATAACCGAGCCGATCGCCTTTTTCCGGCCGGACAGTTTCATCATCATCAGTTTCCGTCGCCATACGGACAACAGCAATCCTTCTTTTTCCGCTTCCGATCTTCATCGAACCGCCGTAATTTAATACCACCTCGGCCTCATAGAGACTTTCCAAATCGAATTGGAAACCCCGGACGATTGTTCCGGCACCGTCGCCTCTGGTTTCCACAGGGATGCTGCCAATAACGGCGTTGTCCTTGTAAATAAGGATTGAGGCGGTATACGCTTGATACTCGGGTGGTGTAATTTTGTATCTAATCTCGGAATTGCTCTGGGCGTAACCCTTTCCATCCACCAGGATCGGCGGAATCGGATCAATGGTTACATCCACGCCATACAAATACATGGATACCGATGTATTATAAGATTTGCCGGATATTGACGCGGTGCCATTGATCGTCACTATATTCAATCCCTTCGTTAAACAATAATTTGTTCTGTATAAACCATCCCCGGCGGGTTCGCCGGTGACGCCGCTAAACTTTACGGAGGGCGACTGCAGATCATATTCGATGGAATTTGTCTGTCCGGATATAATGGCATACATCTTTGCCTGAACCGGAATCACGCTTCCTGTATTGCCCGCATAAATGCTTCTGCCAAATTCATCCGCCGGATATACATAGGTAAGTCTCAGCATCGCATCGGGACCATTACAGCCGAATGAACTGGTGTGAAGGCTAAAGGTGGTGCTCAAACCGCTGCCGCGTATATTTGCCGTTATCGTATAGCGGGCAGACGGTAGGCCACCCAAGATCACTCCCGCCCATGCCCCCTTATAGGAAGAAAGTTCCATAACCGATTCTTTGGCCGTTGCACACTGTCCCAGCGTCGGATTGTTCCTCATACAGTCATCGCTGCTCTTAATAACCACTGCCGGCGTTGAATCATGACTACTGCATGTATCACCGAGTGATACGGGGCGTTCTGCGGCAAAATCGACGGACACATTCGAGACTGGGTTTTCATACTTGTCTTCAATCAAGACAGATACAAATCCTGCATAGCTTAAAATGTCACATTCCGTTCCACTACTATAAAGTGGCTTAATATTAACGACATCACCCGGTTTTCCATAGGTGGTAAACGGCTTTTCGGTGGTTAATCCCGAGGCCAGAGATGCCGTGACGATGTTTTCCCCCACCTGAGTAAAGTATGTATCCTTGCTGCCAATCTTCATGAAGGCGGGGTTGGCTTTTGTTTCCTTGCCCAGAATCAGTTTAACGCCGGCTATTCCCTGTGTATCCGTCTTTTCCGTCCTGGTGGTCGTCCCATCGGCAAACGTCCCTCCGCCGGCGACTACCTTAAAGGTCACTTCTTTTTTGGCAACCGGGATTTTCTTGCCGTCGTTCTTGCTGATTGCATAGATTTTGACCTGCAGGAGCTCGGTTAATTGTTGGCCTACGATGCCTTTCTGCAAATCGCCCGCGGGGATCTTTTCAATATAAAAGTCCCCGGCAGGGCTGTAGACCGGCGGCTCGGTATAGGCATTGGCGAACCTTGAAGCAAAGTCGCCCGGCCATTTGTCTATTGACCAGGCCGTCATCCCGCCCGCAATCATGCCGCTCAGCATGTAGCCCGCCTCACCTGTTTCCGGGTTCTCCTTGATGTAGCCGATACCCTGCCAGTCCTGATAGACGATTTCCTGATCGGGTATCATGATGATGCAGTTTTGGTTCACTGCGTTGGCGATGTCCGCCTTGATAGGGTCGGCAAAAGGGAGCCCGGCGATGAGTTCCCGATTGGCCTTGTCTATGGCCAGGATAGAGACATTCTGCTGACGAGAGGTCTGCAGTAGTTTTGCGGCGGAGACGGCATCGACCTGGAAATCGTCTTCAAAGATCCTGTTTTCGAGCACCGAGCCCTGCAATGCGGAAAGCTGCATGAACAGTTTGCGGCGATCTTCCCTCCCGGATGCCGCCGGCTCTTCACCGATAGCGCGGATTCGGGCATCCAGGTAGACGCCCTTCCATTCGCAGCCGTGCGGTTGATCCAGAAGATAGGTTACATCGATCACTCCACCGGCAATGACGACCGTGGGGATAGGTCTCAGGGCATTTATGTGCAAGAGGGCCGCCAGTTCATCCTCCGCCTCGCTCCAGCGGCGGATGTAATTGATCGCTGCTTCATACAAAAGCTGTCCGGCGGTCTTCTCTTCGGGCGCCATGGTTGGCGGGGCCACGGTCTTCTGGGCGGTGATCCCCAGAAGAGACAAGTTTCCGGCAATATGCGTCCCCGTTGTGCTTTCCGTCCCGTTGGGGGAGATGACATCAATCGTCAGATTGAACTCCTCCCCCATCGGCAGGCCGTCCTTCGCAACCACCATCCTTTCGCCGTTGACCTGAATGACTGGGCGTAGTCTCACCAGGTAGGAAGGGGTATTGTCCAGCCCTCCATAGCTGTTGATGATCTGTTGATCTTCGATGGTCTCCGGTTCAAAGGTCAGTTCAATTTTCTGATTGGAGATATCCTGTACATTCAACAAAATCTTCAGCAGTTCGGTGTTATTTTGATTTGTCGCCGTCAATTTGATTTTATGTTTAAGCTCTTCCGGCAGGGTGGTGTACTCATGGGTGATCCGTTTTTCGTCAAATTGCAGACTGGCCGGAAGGATGAGCATCGCCTCCGGAGGCAGCGTCCTTTTGCGGAGTAAATCGCCATAAAAAAGATCGGGATGACTCTCTAAATGGCTTTCTATCTTCGTTTTGATAAAGGCGAGAGGCTCGCCGGTCTCAGACGAGCCCAAATACTCATCCCGCAGTGCAGTCAGAGGCAGATTTTGTGCGATGTCGTATCTAATGTCGTTGTACTGATAGTTATGGACTTTGATGCCGGTGTCGAGTGCCAACCAGGTCTTGCCGTGCTCATCAATGATGGCCCCGCGGTAATTGCTGTATGGGATCTGAGCCTCCACCCAAATGTGTTCAATCTGAAAGTTGGCGATCCGGCCGCCCGACACAACCGGCCGAAAGGGGATGCCCGCTTTCTGGAAAAAGACGGCGATGCCGTTGGGATGGTCGATTCCAGTGAGGTTCTTTACCTTGTCCATCCCGGGGAAGAACTCGATGGTGCCCCG
>SBEK01000159.1:0-3477 GCA_009668925.1 Deltaproteobacteria bacterium | reverse complement strand
GCGGGGAAGCCCGCTGCCCGCAGCAGAGCCACCAGCAGTGCCGCCTGGTCGGCGTCATTCCCGCTCTTCTGATGTAGAGTTTCCACGGCGCCTTTCATGGAGCCCCAGTACCACTCGGTTTCAATATTATTCTTGACATACTCATAGATTTCCACCGGACTCCAGTTCAGACTCTGGGCAAGCGTGGCGATTTCCTTATCCACCGGTGCTTCCGGTGATCCCTGCAAATCGCCGGGTGCGACAGTTTTGTTCCCGCCTCTGTACGCGGGAACAATCGGCGTTGTGGACGCCGGTTCTTTTACGGGATAATTCAGGTTTCGGTAAGGAAGGCTTCCTAAAACCGGTCTTTGCTTCTTGTAGACGACTTTGCCCAGTAAAGACTGGAGACGTTTCAGTGTGGATACCTGGATGCTGCGCTCGGCCTGCAATGAAATGCTGTCCAGCAGCGCAAAGTATTCATTGAGGGATCGCCTGTATCCGTCCACCATCACATGATGTCTTTTCAGCGCTGTTTGCCCCAGCAGCGCGATGGATTTTTCTCTTTCCTTAAAGCCTTCGTTGAGCAGAAGAAATGATGCTTTTAACGGGTCGCCGATTTTCTTGATTTGGGATATTTCAGTATTGCACCGGCTACCCGCCTGGCATTTGTTTACAGCCGCCTCGATCAGAATCAAGCTGCTTTGCAGGTAATGATGAATTTCCCTTTCCAAGGCTGCATCCGCGGCTGCGGTTTGTTCCGGGGCGAGAAAGAGGATAAGAGCGATGAGAACTCCGGCGACGACATAAATACGTTCGACAGGATGGCTGTATCTGCGGGTACGGTTTAAAGCACTCACTTTCAATCTTCCTCCGTGAAAATCTAATATTGAATGTGAACCCATATCTTGCCGGAAGCAGGACAAGCCGGCTCCAGGCTTATGTGTTGTGTATGATGTCTCGTACCTTTCTTGCGCCAGGCCGCAGTTTGTGAAATTGCGCCTTTTTTGTTCCGTGAACTGCCGCAGGCGGAGAATATGACTGGTGTTAAGTTACACTGCCACTGTCATTTCGAGGAGTCGTAACGACTGAAAAATCCAAAGATCCCTCATTGCATTCGGGACATGGATTTCTCCCTGTGGTCGAAATCACACCACCGGATCGTCCAGATACTGGCAATTGCTTCACGCGGCTCTTAACACCCGCCGCATTGGGATATTTTTTGATATAGTAATTTTCAGGACTTTTATGTGCGTCAAAGATTCTGTGACGCCACTATATCAATTCAAATTGGATGTCAATACCTTTTGCTTCCAACGCTGCCTATTCCGCAACCCCGATTCTCATCGTATGAAAGGCTGGCACATCGGCCCTCATCCGCAAAATATCGTTGCCAAGGATCAGTTCTTTTCTTGTCCCTCCATTTTCGACTCCTGTGCTTTCCTATGAAAGTTGCGTCTTAATTCCTCGCCCATCTTCTTATCCGTCAAATCATCGAGAATATTTTGATTCGCTAAGGCCACCTCATTTTCATCTTTGACAATGTAAGGCGTCAGAAGAATAACCAATTCCGTTCTATTATTCTCCTTCGTCGTATTGCCGAAAAGATAGCCCAGCAGAGGTATTTTGGTCAGCCAGGGAATGCCGGATCGGGCATGGGAATCGTCTTCCCGGATGAGGCCTCCGATCACAATGGTTTGACCATTCTTTACCACGAGACTGGTTGTGGCTTCCGTCTTATTGAGGATAATTTGCTTTTCATTGGAATACAATATTTCAGTCGTATAGGTCGAGACCTCCTGGGACAACTGCAGATTGACCAAACCGCTGTCGTTAATCTGCGGCTTCACCTTCAGGATGATGCCGATATCCTTATACTGGATCGTCCTCTGCGGCGCGAGGGTGGACGACCCGTATGTTTCCGACGTGGTGATGGGCACCTGTTGACCGACCTGAATTCGGGCTTCGTTATTGTCGGAAACCATGATGTGCGGCGAGGCCAGCAGCTTGGCCTTCGACTGCGTCGCCAACGCGTTGATCACCGCTCTCACCGTCGTTCCGGAATCCACGCCGATGATATTGAGACCGCCGTCCGTCGGTTTTTCCGGGTCAATCTGCAGGGCTTTGGGATTAAGGGATATATTGATCGGATTAAGGTTGCCTATATTAGTTTTAAGCGACCAGGCCAATCCGAGGTTCATATTATCCTTCAACTGAATAGACGCGATGGTGCCTTCGATCAGGACTTGTCGGGGTATCAGATCCAACTCGGTAATCGTCTGTTTGATCACGTCAAAATCTTCGCGTGTTCCCAGGATCACCACGGCGTTCAATTTTTCGTCCGCAAATATTTTCACAAAATCCGAAACGATCGCATCGGACCCGCTCCCCCGGGCGGCAACCGCGACCGACTGAGGCTGAGGCGCCGGAGATCGCTGCGTTTGGACTCCCGTGGGAACACTACTGGCCGTTCTATCAGCTGTTTGCTGCGACTTCACCCCCAGGAAGATTTGCTGCAGCATCGTCACAATGTCTTTTGATTTGGCGTTTTGTACGTGGTAGACGAAAACTCGGACGCCTTTCTTTTCCTTCATCTCAGAGTCGAAGTATTCAATCAGGCCCAGGATACGTTTTACGTTGGCATCCGTATCCGCGATGATAATGTGATTGGCCTTGGAGACATCCACAATGACAGCGTTTGCGGAAACAAAGGGGCTGATCAATTTGACGATTTCCGTCGATTGAACGTAATTCAGCGGCACAATTTGCAGGACGGCTTTTCCCCTGAGGTCGGAATCGATGATTTTTCGACCGATCTTGATTTCTGACGGCTCCCGGGACAGGTCGCCAATCGGGATGATCCGGTACAGATCGCTCTCCTCGATGATCGCCACGCTATTCAAGCGCAGGATGACTTCCATCAGCGGCAGGACTTTTTCTCTCGGCACGGGTGCAACGGACCGGAAGGTGACCCGGCCCTTCACCTTTGCGTCAATGATGTAATTGTACTTGAGTATCTCGCCGAAAACAGTCTGGATGACCGAGTAAATGTCCGCGTCGTCAAAGTTCAGGCTGACATTGCCCTTTGTCAAGGCTATCGCTTTGCTTTTTGCAGCCGAAGGATAAGAGCCTGAGATTTGCGGCAAAGCATCGCCGGGTTGTACGCCGTCTTCGGGTTGAGGCGCGGACCGCGGGGTTGACGCAACGGGCGCCCTCGTCGGCCGTTGAACCGGCGGCTGATGTTGCGGCATTTGTAATGGCTGATTTACGGATGGTTTCGCATCATCGGGCTGGGCGTCCGGCACCGCGGCAGGACGAGTCGTCGTCGCCGTTTCTTTGCTGTCTGTTACTTTCGGTGCATCGAAGGCGCCTGCTGAACCGGGATGAGCGGTGGATAATATTATCCAGATCATGGCAGCAGGAACAATCATTTTCCGGATCATCTTTTTTTTGCGATAGAATGGCATCACTGCCCCTTCCGGCTTACCTTTAACAGACATG